>DAOVOU010000029.1 GCA_030629475.1 Desulfobacterales bacterium
GAAGGCATCTCTCACTTCAAACCGCAACCACAGCACACGGCCTTTCCGGGCTTTGTTTACGGCGGTTTGATAGCCAGCCTCATCGACTGCCACAGCATCGGCACAGCCATTGCAGCCTCTTATGAGGCTGAATGACGTGAGCCTGGAACCGAGCCGCAAATTACGTTCGTTACGGGCACCCTGAAGGTGAAGTATCTACATCCTACGCCAATTGACACCGAGCTTATCCTGCGGGCTCATGTTAAAGAGCTACATAAGAAGAAAATCATCGTTGTCTGTTCCGTCTATGCGAATGGCAAGGAATGCGCTCAGGGTGAAGTGATTGGCGTGCGTGCGCCGTGGCATCTGAATCTGGCCTGAATTCTTGGTCCCTTCGATTGAAAACAGTCTTCCAGTCTACCACTCATCAGAATTCGGCCTTAAGACATTGACAAAATCTGTGATATCCATTACAAATCTATGACAAAATCGGCTGGAGGGTGATCATAGATCGTGCAAGAAATCAACAGAAAGATCTTCCTTTGCCTCTATCTCTCCGCCATTCGCAATCTTCCACAATATGAAGTGTCGACTTATGGCTTGACACACAACCCGATTCTTGCCATATCTTTGTCCAAAAAAGTAAATTCTTATCTTTTTAGGAAAGGAGGTACAACATGTTTAGTTTGAATATCAACAGGTTAAGGGTGATTGGTCTGGCAATTGCTTTTGTGGCATTTTCTGCGATTGGATACGCTGACGATATTACAGATTCTATTAACGAAGCATTGCAGTATTACAAGAATGGCGAATATACAGATGCGGTCGAAAACCTTAATTATGCTTCACAATTAATTCAACAAAAGAAAGGAAAAGCGCTGGAATCTTTTCTTCCTGAGCCTTTGACTGGATGGACAGCAGAAGATGCCACTTCTCAGGTGACTGGTGCCGCTATGTTTGGTGGTGGAGTAACTGTCGAGCGTGAATATCGTAAGGGTTCCAGTTCGATTACTATCCAGATTATTACCGATTCCCCGATAATGCAGGGCGTGATGATGATGTTTTCCAATCCCATGTTTGCTGCATCTGAGGGCGGCAAACTGGAAAAAATTGGCCGGCAGAAAGCTATTGTTAAATTTGATCCCGCCAACAAAGACGGTGATATCAAAATCGTCGTTGCAAATCGTTTCCTCGTGTCAATTGAAGGAGATGGAATAACGAGGGAAGATTTAAAAGGGTATGCTAAGGCCATCGATTACAAAAAGATGGCATCCCTCCCTTAGCCATAATCAGTCTGTACAATAACAAGCGGACAGGGCTTTTGTCAAAACTATACGAGCTCGTTTTGGACATCCGAAGAAAAACGGAAAGCTTGAATAAAATCGTAAAGGAGGAAAACGAATGGACGCAGTCCAAACTACCGTATTAGCCCGCAAGGGGATCGCCATCCGTCTCCTTTACACTTTCTTCTTTCTGATCGTCTTTGAGATCCTTAAGATCATTGTCCAGGTCACAGTTGTGTTTCAGTACATCTACCTTTTCATCACAAGAACATACAGTGAACCCTTAAGAAGATTCTCCAACAAGGTTTCGGTCTATGCCTATAGGGTGATGCGATACGTCACCCTGAATGAAAATGGGCTGCCATTTCCGTTTTCCGATTTCCCAAAGGAAGCGGATCCGCCCGAGCCAGAGGCCCATTTCGAGTAGAAGTGTTTTCAAGGCACCTCCGCATAAATGGCTACTCATAGCCCTTGGATGGGAGGTCGCATTAATTGCTGTATTAATCCAGATTCCAACTGTGCGTGAGGCATGTGGTATCATAAAGCCTTCTTTCTCAGACCTGGCCATAATCACCGGTTTTGGCCTGGTTGTCTTCGCCATAATCGAAGCAACAAAGGTCGTTCTGAGAAAAAAGATGCCAGCAGGAAGAAAGATCAACTCTTTGATCTAAGTTCGAACCTGTATAATTCTGTTAAAATAATGCTGGCTGTACTGACGCATCCACTGGGGGATCGTTGAATTGTCAAAGGCCATGAACAAATCGAGCTTCTTACCCGGTTCAAGGTAGCCCTTCTCTTTCACCGTTTTTCTCAATTTATTATCCATCTCTTCTAATGTCGGAGCCTCTGCGGATAGCAAATCGTTCCTTGCAATCCAATTTTTCCCGTCATGGCTAACGATTAGTTCGATCATTGCTATAGACCTTTTGCGACCTATAGGTGATTCGTTATACATGTGAGAGGCAACTGTCAAGTAAATAGTTGAGTAGTGGAAGCTACCCATATACCGACACCGTATGTCCAGCGGCCTTTTAGAGCCGCTCATTCCAAAACAAGGGCTGGGATTAAAGCGAACCAGTACTCACTCCACCAAAAAGCGAGTTCTTATCAAAAAAAATCAAACATCTTTAGGCCATAAAAAGATGAAAACCGCAAACCAGCAACAAGTATCCAGCATCTAGTATCAAGTATCAAGTATCAAGTATCCAGCATCAAGCAATCAGAAAGACCCAGCACACAATAAGCCAGATAAAGGCTGAGATGATCATCAGGGTTGTAGCTGTCCGTATATCCTCCATCTGAACAGGATGGGTCTCCTTTCCAATGTACGGCTTTTCAATGAGGTGACCTCCGTAATAATTCGGTCCACCCAATCTAATACCAAGGGCCCCGGCAAAGGCCGCTTCCGGGATCCCTGCATTGGGGCTTAGATGTTTCTGGCCATCCCTTATGGCCGTCTTGATGGTGCCCATACTTGAGCGTTTGATAAGGGGGGCAGCAAGAGATATCACGATTGCCGAAATCCGGGCCGGTATAAAGTTGGCCGCATCATCGAGTCGGGCGGCAAACCAGCCGAATCTTTTGTAGCGCTCGTTCTTGTGGCCGATCATAGAGTCGAGGGTGTTTATCATCTTGTAGGCCATGGCGAGCGGGCCTCCGCCAAGTGCCGCATAAAACAAAGGTGCTATTACACCATCCACGAGATTTTCCGCCACAGTCTCTACTGTAGCCCGAACCATACCGGCCTCGTCCAGGGACTCCACGTCCCTTCCCACGATCTTAGAGAGTTGTTGCCGTGCCTCATCCAATTCCTTTTGCTTCATTGCGGCATAGACCTTCAAGGCTTCGGACCTTAATGATTTCACCGACAGGGCGTAATAGATTAAAACGACGTGAAGTGCCAGAGCAAAGCCCGGATGCACGGCCCGAGCTGCTATCAAAGCAGCAGCGCAGATGAGCCAGGTACCTGATACCAGGGAAATAACCAACAAAGACCCTGCTGTTGTCTCAGAAGAAAGCCCATTGCGAAACATATTTTCCCAGGATGTTATCCAGCGTCCCATCCAACGAATCGGGTGTGGCAAACCGACGGGGTCACCAATCAGGAAATCCAAGAAAAACGCTGCCGGCAGTACCCAGGGGAAATATGGATCGTTCATTTCGGCTATGCTCGCTCAAAAGGGAGTTCTTGGGATTATTCCGTTCACATGTACGGATACTGGATGCTTGATACTGGATACTTGATGCCGCATTGCCAGGAGTCCCTCTATCCAGCATCCAGCAACCGGTATCCAGTATCCGCTAGTCAATATCGAAAAGCTTCTTCAAAGGCCAGCGCTCAGTTACAGAATCTACAATACTCCTTTGAGTATATCCGCACACCTTTTGTTGGCTTCAGAAGTCTTCAGGGCGATCCTGACAAAGCGGTTAGAAAGGCCGTGAAAATTGGAGCAATCCCTGATCAAGATCTTGTGCTCGGCCATCAGCCTGAAAAGCTCAGGTGCTGTTAAGGTTCCCTTCAATTTGAACAGGATATAATGCACATAGCTTGGAAACGGGCAAAGAGAATTGACGCCTTCAAGGTACCCAAGAAATGCCTTTCTTCCTTTATGAACGAATTTGGCGACCTCCCGTACAAATGCACTCTGTGTAACGAGAAAGCTGCCTGCGACCTGGGCCAGGCGGTTGACGGTCCAGGGTTGCTTAAACGGTCCGAACGTATTGATGATCTCTGGCGTGGCGATCAAAAATCCGAGTCTGAGGCCTGGTACCGCGAATATCTTTGAGAAGGATTGCAGGACAATGAGATTCTCTGCTGCAACACTGGCTAAGCTTTCGGCCTCCCAGTTCGGGACAAAAGGGAGGTAGGATTCGTCTACCACAAAACGCACCCCAGGATAGGTTTCAATGAACAGCTTTAGGGATTGGCCTGGTATGAGCTGACCTGTGGGATTGTTTGGATTGCAGATAAACACGGTATCCACATCGGCCAGCCTGGATAATATCTCATCAAGGCTTGGCTGAAAGTCCGCCTCTTCGCGGGCCAAGCAAAATATGGGCTCAGTCCCGTAAGCCTGACAAGCATCCGCATAGTCGGAGTAGGTGGGACCAACGATCAAGACCTGCTTAACCTTGAGGGCTTTGGGAATCATATAGATAAACTCTGTGGTTCCATTTCCTGCCACCACCTGATTTGCCTCCAGGCCCATTGAGGCAGCAAAGGATACACGTAAACTTTCGCTGTCAACCTCTGGAAGGGAAGTAATCTCTCCCCATTTTTTTTCGAGCGTTACCTTGAGCCCCGGGGGCACCCCAAAGGGACTCACGTTGCTGCTCATGTCCAGGATTTCCCAGGGGGAGCACCCAAGGGTTTTTGCCATTTCATAGATGTTGCCACCGTGTCCTTTTATCATTTTTGCTTTTCTATACCCCCATCCCTGCAAATAAGAACAATCCTGCTTCTGTCACTTCCCCCAGGGCACCCAACATATCGCCGGTAATGCCCCCGAGCTTTTTTTTGTAATAAAGGGTCACGAGCATCACGATTCCTATGAATACACCATTCAAGATTATGCCCCTGAAACCGAGCCACAAGGAAAAAGCCACCGGCACTGATAGCCATCCAAGGCTTGCGATGTTTTTGTTGTCCGCAAAGAACTCCCTAGCTGTTCCTCCTTTGGGACGAATGTAACCCATGAAGTGAATGGCAATAGTGAACGTACCCCTTGCATAGGCGGGGATGATGATAAGGTAAAATGCTCGATACTCATGGAGGGAAGAAAGCCCAGCCCATTTTGTGCCCAGGACAAAGATCAGGGCAAGGATTCCCATGGTCCCAACACGGCTGTCCTTCATGATCTTAAGGGCATCCAGAGAACTTCGGTGGCTGAAAGGCCATCGGCCGTATCCGCAAGCCCGTCAAGGTGAAGTGCGCCGGTCACGACAGCAAGGAAGACAACGTCAATCAATGACACAATGTTCAAAGGAAAGATATGCTGGAGCATGGCGTCTATCAGCGCGAGCAGCAGTCCCAGGATAAGTCCTGCGAGCGGAAAATACGGCACCATGCGGTGCCCTGGAAAATCTGCGGGTTTGCCCAATGGAAGGATGGTCAGAAATCGCAAGGCTGCCGTGAGATTTCTGATCATGCCACGCCCTTGCTGACCCCGGCCTGCTCAAAGGTGAGCACTTCCAGAAACACGTGTACTCCGGCTTCTATGATATGCATCGCCAGGGTCGCCCCCGTGCCCTCCCCAAGACGCATCCCGAGGTCCAGAATCGGCCTGAGCCCCATGTGCTCGAGCATGCGCTGATGCCCCTGTTCCACGGATCGGTGCCCTGCAAACATATAGTCTGCTACGATAGGAGACATTGCATGGGCCAGCAAAGCCCCGGCTGTTGAAATCAGGCCGTCAATGACCACCGGCCTATGGAAACGGGCTGCGGCAAGTATGGCACCGGCAATCCCGCCGATCTCAAACCCTCCCACCTTGCTTAACACATCCAACGGGTCCTTGGAATCAGGCGCGTTGACGGTAATTCCTTTTTGGATGGCCTGGCATTTTCTGGCAAAGGTTTCGTCATCGACACCGGTGCCACGGCCGCTCATCCGTTGTACAGTATGACCGGTAATCACTGCTCCAATGGCGCTTGAAGGTGAGGTATTGCCGATGCCCATATCACCGGTCGCAAGCAGTTGCACGCCCTGTTCAAACAAGTCCGCAGCCGCCTGATATCCTGCCATAACAGACTGTTCTGCCTGTTCCCGCGTCATGGCAGGGCCACAAGTGAAATTGTGCGTGCCTTTGGCAATCTTTTTTACTACCAGCGCATTTTCTCCTGAGGTCTGTTCCCGGATATCAGAGATGGTCCCTATGTCCACCACCAGGACACGGGCATTGACCTGGCGGGCCAGGACGTTGATTCCAGCCCCGCCCCGGATGAAGGTCTTGACCATCTCACCGGTCACTTCCTGGGGATAGGCGCTGACTCCCTGTGCCGCAATACCGTGGTCTCCAGCCATAACCAGGACAGCCTTCTCTTTGACCGAAGGCTCCAGGGTCCGCTGTATACCACACAGCCGCTCTCCGATTAGGTGCAACTCTCCCAGCGCACGGTGCGGCATGACCAGCCCAGAGGTGTGCTCGCGAGCCTGTTCCATAATCTTTTGATCTGCTGGTTGGATGTCATGAATAATCTGGTTCAACGTCATCTCTCTTTACCGCCTCCCCCTACGCCCTTCCTTGAAATTCCAGAAGTTGCTCCACCTTTTCGTAAGCCTTACTAGTAGCTAAAGCCTCCTTAGCCATTTCCAGACCTTGTGCATAACTCTTAGCAAAATCAGCGATGTAAAGAGCAGCAGCAGCATTCATGCAAAAGAAGTCTGCCTCCGGCGTGTCATATTCTCCCTGGAGGACATATAGAATCTTTTGGGCATTTTCCATGGCGGTTTTACCGCTAGCAATCCTTGAGAAATCTACTGTTTTCAAACCAAAATCTTCAGGAGTGACCTCATAGGTTTCAATTTCAGAATTTCGCAATTCCACTATCCTAGTAGGCCCGGCAGGAGAGAACTCATCCATTCCTTGGGTTGCTTCTTTTCCATGCACCATTCCGAAGGGAGCAAGGGCGGCACTCATGCCGATTTCCTTGAGGACTTCGACTAGTTGATCACACACGACAGGAGCGTATGCACCGATGACCATGCAGTTGGTCTGAGCACAGGGACGGCTCAATGGACCAATGATGTTGAAAACCGAAGTAAAACGCATGGATTTTATGAGCCGTGCCCATCCGGACTTCAGAAAGGCTTCGCCTGGAAGATAGCAAATGCCGTATTTTCCCAAGCATTTCTCAGCCTGAGAAAGAGGGATATCCAGATCTACTCCCAAGATTTCGAGAATATCCGATGCTCCTGAAACGCCGGTGACCAATCTGGCTCCTTTTTTGGCTATGGATAACCCACAAGCGGAAGCGATGAAAAAGGCCGGAGTGGAGCAGTTGACGGTTTTTAGAGAATCTGATCCCGTGCCTACAATATCGCAAACCGGGCCATCCAAATTCGTTCGAATCTTGGCGGTATCATAACGATCCATAGCATCCCAAGCCCCGGATAGCTCCTCCACAGACGGCCCCCGTGTAATATGGGCCATTAGGAAAGCACCCTGCTGCAGCTCTGGTTGTTCATTTAAAATTACCTGGCGGTAGGCTGCGCAGGATTCCTCACGAGACATGAACTTTCCTGCTCCTACTTCGCAAATTAGTCGACCAAATTCCCGTAGTTCAGTCTCTTTACTCATGCACGACCCCTCTTGTCGAGTTCCACCACAAATTTCATTGCCTGCCCTGAGAGAACCTGTCCCATAACAGAGGGTACCTGCTCTAGTCCGATCCGTTTTTCTATCAAAAATTCGATGGCTTCCCTGTGTTTTAGAAGTATCTGTAAAGCCCTTTCCATTTGGTTATAAGTGCATCCATAAGCTCCAACCATCTGCAACTGCCGGTAATGAATCTCATTAATTACAGCAGCAGAAACAGAGTCCTTTGCTGTGAAACCGCTGAACAGGCAGAAACAGCCACCGGCTGCAAGTTTACAGAGCCCTTGTGAAAGGGTATCAATTGAGGGGGCAGCATTGACCACCACGTCAAATCCTGACATTTTGCACTCTAAACCCTGTTCAAATCCGACTCTTCTTCGAAATGCCTCGCTTTTTCGGAGTTTCGAGGAACTGATCTCCAGAATGAATGGTTCTGCGCCCTCTGTCTGGACTGCCAGGGCCATCAGAAGTCCTACAGGACCTCCACCATAGATGAGAACCTTCTTGCCCGCTGATACCTTTGCCTGCTTTAGGACATTCAGTGTACACGCCAATGGTTCCGCTAGACAGGCTAGGTGTCCCGGTAACTCCTCTGGGACCGCAATAACTCCTGACTTTGAAACAGAGACGAATTCGGCAAAACCTCCATCTTTGTGAAACCCCAGGATTCTCATTTCCAAACAGAGGTTTTCCGCGCCTCTAAGACATTGCTGGCAAATACCGCAAGCCTTTCCAGGCCAGACAATGTAACTCTTTCCAGTTTCTTCACAATAGCCACAAATTTCATGTCCTAGCACTCTTGGTAGCACTAGATCGCGGTGGCCCTGTTGCCACATCTTCGCATCCGTTCGGCACAAGGCACAATGAGACACCTTTATAAGTATCTCGTCCGGCTTCGTTTCAGGGATAGGCATTTCTACAAGGATTAATGAACCGATTTCTTTCAGCTTCAGGCACTTCACTTTTTGCCTCACCTTTTTGGGTCAGTCATGACCTGATATCAGTTAACATCCCTTTGATCGGAACCGGAATCCCTGCAACCATCCACACAACCCTATTTGCGCAGGCTGCAACCTTCTGGTTCACCAGGCCCGCCACATCCCGAAACCGCCTGGCCAATTCGTTTTCAGGCACAATCCCTGTTCCGACTTCATTTGATACCAGGATGACCGAACACGGCGCTTGATTGATCGCTTGTGTGAGTGCATCTGCACGAGTTAGAATTTCCTCCTGTGATGTATTCTCCGCCAAGAGATTGCTTACCCATAGGGTCAGACAATCTATAAGGATCACATCCGCTTGACTACTGTGAGAGGCGACAGCTTCTGACAATGCTGTGAGAACTTCTACAGTTTGCCAGTCTCGGCCCCGCGTCTTCTGGTGTTCTTTTATTCGCCGTCGCATTTCTTGGTCCTGGGCCTGGCAGGTGGCCACGAAGATCTTCCGCTTAAAACGGCGATCTGCAAAGTTTAGGGCAAATCTGCTTTTACCGCTCCGACAGCCACCTGTTACGAACAGTATTTCTTTCACAGGTTGATCCCTAAAAGGGAGTTTTAATTTCCCTGTCAGGAGGAATTTTGTCCTGTTCATTTCTTATCCGACAGGATCTACAAGATTCACCGGATTTATCTTGGCGCTTTCTCCCTTCCCAGAAGGAAGGGAGAAAACTGAATCCGCCTTACGGCGGAAAATAGTAGCTTGATTGTTGGTAGCCCTGGTTGTTGGATGCTGCCCCTGGGTTTGCAGTCTTCCTTGAGGAGACTCGCTTCCCTCGAAGAGGGATTAGGGTTTCTGCTTTTCTTCCAGAAAGGCAAGAAATATCTTGATTATCCTGTAAATCCTGTCTAAACGTTATTTCGGTAATCTTCCCAGCCCTACTGCCTTTATTATAGGCTCTAGATCAAGATGTCTCAAAAAGTGCTGCGATAGCAAGTCATATTGCTGATCACGAAACGCAAGCCCGGAATGCTCATTCATATCATACATATCATACCCTTTAAGGCCAATCCTGGAAAGCCACTGTTGGAGTACCTGAGGATTGTCAAAGAGCCCGTGCACATAGGTCCCAAAGACATGGCCATCAGGTGACACGCATCCATCTGAATCGCGGCAAGCCGTGCCATTGCGGCTATGAATCTCAAACAGGGGATGCCCACCCATGCGTGTGGTTTTGCCCATGTGAATTTCGTAGCCTTTGCCTTTGACACCTTTCCAGGAAAAGTCCGTGCGGGTGGTTGTCTTGGGAGCCGTTAATGTGGTTTCGACAGGGAGAAACTTCAGGCCTTGGCTATTTCCCGGCTCTCCCTCAAGCCCTTCAGGATCGTCTATCTTATGGCCCAACATCTGATATCCGCCGCAGATGCCCAGGAGACAACCTGTGTTTTCTTTATAAGAAGCCAGGGCCTCTGCCCAACCGGAATCTATAAGCCACCTTAGATCTCGCCTGGTGTTCTTGGAGCCGGGAAGAATCACGGCACGGTAGCAAGAAAGATCCCTCGCTCTTTCCAAAAAAGAGACCCTGAGGCCTTTTACCCGAAACAGGGGGTCGAAATCGTTAAAGTTCGAGATATGTGGAAGCCGGATAATGGCCACAGCCGACTCATTCGCTTTGGGCATGGTTGGATCAACCGGATTTTCTATCACAACTGAATCCTCGGCCTCGATCTGGATATCCCTATACCACGGAACAAGCCCCAGCACTTGCTTGCCGGTCTTTGCTTCAATCCAACGAATGCCGTCTTTGAAAAGGTTTGCATCCCCGCGGAATCGATTGATCAAAAATCCGATAATCTTAGCCTGCCGCTCTGGAGCGAGGCAAGCTAAGGTTCCCACACACTGCGCGAACACCCCGCCGCGGTGGATGTCCGCCACCAGGATGACAGGGGCGTTTGCGTATTCGGCCATGCGAAAGTTTACAATCTCATGGGCCGCCAAGTTCACCTCAGCACACGAGCCTGCCCCCTCCATAATGATAAGGTCGTACGCCCGGCGCAGCCGGTCAAGAGCTTGACAAGCGGTCTCAAAAAAGAACGTGCAATCTTCGTGATATGCCTGGGCACGTCGATCCCCGAAGACTTCACCCAGCACAACAACCTGGGAACCCGTATCACTGGATGGTTTCAATAAGATAGGGTTCATGTCCACGTGAGGGGAAAGGCATGCGGCTTCTGCCTGGACGATCTGGGCGCGACCCATCTCTCCACCTTCCGGCGTCACGCCTGAGTTGTTCGACATGTTTTGTGCCTTAAACGGGGCAACTCTCAGGCCCAGATTAGCAAAGATACGGCACAGGGCCGTTGCGCTAATGCTTTTTCCCACCTCGGATGCGGTTCCAAAAACGGCTATGCAAGGAGCGATGGCCGTTATCATCGATTGCTTTTCACCGCACTCGTTCGCTGGTTCATTCGTAAAACTCACCACCACTCCATCACTCAGTAACCGATCACGCTCTATTACCTCATGTCATTTCGACCGAAGGGAGAAATCTCAATATTTGTCCAGGTATCCCCTTGGCGTAACCATAAAATCTTGAAAGACATATGACTTGCTGTTTCCAACAATCACGATGGTTTGCATGTCCACCTCCATTGTGTGCATCTCACACAGGGTAGTGATATGTACCTTCTGACCTGCCCGCATGGCCCTTTTTACAATCCCCACCGGTGTGTCTCTGTCTCGATATTTCAACAGTATTTCTTGCACCGCCCCTAACTGCCAATCCCGTTTCTTGCTCCTCGGGTTGTACAAGACAAGGACAAAATCGGCCTTTGCGGCATGTCTTACCCGATCGGCAATGACTTCCCATGGCGTCAGCAGGTCGCTTAGACTCACGGATACAAAGTCATGCATCAAAGGCGCTCCAAGAAGCGC
>DAOVOU010000338.1 GCA_030629475.1 Desulfobacterales bacterium
ATTGGCGGACTGAAGACAACCATACCATTTCACAAAAAAATTGTTACACATCCCAGATTCAGGTCAGGCGAGGTCCATACCAAATTCATCGAGAGTACACCGGAACTCATTTCTTACCGAGAAATCATCCCGGAACATATTCGCCTGGCAGGGCTGATAGCTGAGATCACAGCTATGGGATATAATCCCCATATCGGCCTTGGTCCCTATCGAAAGTCTGCCGACTCGAGGGTCGGCCCCATGCCCGTGGCCCAGGTCTCTCATTCTGAAAAATCCACAAAGAATAATTATCGACCGCCGTTTGACCCTGATGACCATAGAGATACGGTCCTGGCCTATCTTCGAAAGTCCGAATTTGTGGAATTTTGTAATACCACCCCCCGGGATGTTACCCAGTCAGAATCCGGAAACAGATTCCGGCTCTTTGACGACCGATTGGTCGGCCCTTTGATTGACCAGTGCGGATATGTGTCGATCGAAAACGGAGGGGGCGCTCACTACCATGTGGCAATGCTGGGCTGTATGACTGACCCATGGGCGGAGGCCGAGGAATGGAACGGGTTTGCCCCGAATACCCAGAAACTGATCCTTATTCGCTCTACCAATATCCTGGGCTATGCTCCTCAACCAAGAGAAGTCATGGAAAGAACAGGGCGAATGATTGTCAAGCACTATCACGTAATACGCTGCTTCGATTTTCTGAACCACATCGATAACATGGCTCCTTTTGCCGAGATCGCGCTGCAATCTGAAAATCGAATCTTTCAGCCGGCCGTCAGTTTGAGCTGGGCCGAAGGCTTTAATATTGAACACTATCTTTCTGTGTTGAATGACATCCTTTCAATGGCCGGTCGCATCGTAGGATGCGGGAAGGCAGAAGCGTCCAAAAAGATTATATTCTGCCTCAAGGATATGGCCGGGGTCTGTCCACCCCGCTTCATCTATGATCTGATTTCAGCTATCCTCGACGACTACCCGGAACTTGTTATTCAGTATCACCGGCACATTACAGATGGTCTGGCTGTGCCGGCGCTCGGCAGTGCGGCCAGGGCCGGGGCCAGGATCCTCGATGTGGCTGACGGGCCGGCCGTACGGTTTTACGGACAGGCGGCGGTCATGCCGGTGGTAGCATACATTGAAGGGGAGTTGGGCCTAAAGACACGACTTGACGAAGAGAAGATTCGGGAGGTTGCCTTTGTCTTAAAGCAGATTATGCCCATGTATGATCGCTACTGCAGACCCACTTTTTTAGGCCCTGATCACGATGTCACTGGTCACGGCCTCCCCGGGGGCGCCACATCAAGCAGCCAGGAAGGAGCCTTGAAGCAGGGATACGCTTTTTTGCTTCCCCATGTTTTACTCATTCTTGAACTGTATCGAAAGATCATTCGCTACCATGATGTGACGCCCGGCTCCCAGGTTACCTGGACCAACGGTTATATGATGGCGGTCAAGGCATACGAGCGCGGAGGCCTGGCAGAGGTGCAACGGGTGATTGACATCCTCAAGGCAGTGACCTCCACCCCGGAATCGAAACTGGATGAAGGCGTTAAGGAAGATCGCCTTATTCTATTTGCTGATGCTAACGATGCCCTAAAAAATCTTCTTTTGGGCAAGTTTGGCAAGCTCCCTCTTGGCTGGCCCCCTGACTGGGTCTATCGATCTGTATTTGGTGAAAACTGGCATGATGCCGTGGCCAAGCGCACCCAAGAAAGCCCGCTTACCTTCCTGCCCCCTGTGGATATGGAAGATGTAGAGGCCGAGTTGGCCGGGCATATTGGACGTACGCCCACGGAAAATGAGATAGTCAACTATCTGAATCATCCTGGAGATGCCCTGAAACTGATAAAGAATCTTGAAAAGTATGGCGATCCCAACGCCTTGCCCGATGATATCTGGTTCGAAGGGCTTCGGGTCGGCCATGAACGTGAGTTTTTGACATCGGATGGCAAGGTTCACACTATAAAGATTTTGCGCATCGGCAAAGTTGATCCGCACGGCAGAAAGAGAGTGAGGTACAAGCTCGATTATGAAGTCTTCGTAGAAGACATTAAGGTGGAGGAAAGGGCCGTGACAGGGCCAGGGCTTGAGATGGCCGACACCAAGAACCCCTACCATATTGCGGCTCCATTTGATTCGGACTTGTGGCTCGTGCACAAAAAAGAGGGAGATGCGGTGAAGGCCGGTGAAGAGGTGCTAAACCTCTCTCTTATGAAAACAGAATATGCGGTAACCTCGCCAGTGGATGGCGTGGTAAAGAGGGTTGTGGTGTTTGCAGACTACAGGGCGGACAAAAAAATGGTTCCCGTAAAGAAGGGGGCGCTTTTGATGGAACTGGCTCCACCCCGTGAACGCTGCGAAAATTGTGATGCTGAGATTGAAGAGGACTACAAATTCTGCCCGACGTGTGGAAACGATCTCAAGGGGAAAAAGCCCTAAGCAGAGTTTTCAAAACTGTTTTGTTGCTTGCTCAGCGACTTTCTTTCTAAAGTGAATTCGAAAGCCATAATCAACTGCAAAAGCAATCACACCCGAGAGTGCCACCGCTATAATCATAGCAGTAAGCCCTTTCCTTAAAATGCTCGAAGATAAGGAGGGAAAAAACAGGCCGTAGAAAGCGCCAAAGATCTCTCCATGACTCATTGCCAGGGCTTGTTTACAGCGGATGGATAGGCAGTCTCTTAGGAGGAGTGGTACTTTTACCGGTTTTGGGACTGGTTCAAACCTGCACAGCAGTGGTCCGTAACTTCTCAATAAATTCGGGTAGATGTTGCGTTTTGTCACCCAAACCCTTTCCGGCAACACGG
>DAOVOU010000301.1 GCA_030629475.1 Desulfobacterales bacterium
CCGAAATCCGAAACAAATCCAAATTCTAAATGCTCAAATGTTCAAAACTATGAGAGCGATCTCAAACGCGATTTGAAAATGTCAGAATTCCTTATCGTTTTTCAATTTTGAATTTTTGTCATTCGATATTGTTTCGTATTTGCGGCTTCCGCCTTGAAAACAGTACGATATTCGAATTTCGAATTTATTTTCTGCCAGAAAAAACACCAATTCTATTATTAACGGACTAATAGGCCAACTCAACTAGTTTTAAGCGGTGTAGCCGCGTTATACAAAAATCGCGCAGCGATTTTACAATCGGAAAGGAGCCAATTTTGCTTGACTCCCTTGGGGACATGAAACGGACCCATAACTGTTCGGAGTTGACGGCTAAAGACACAGGTAAAGAAGTGGTACTGATGGGGTGGGTCCATCGCAGGCGTGACCATGGAGGGGTAATATTTGTGGACCTTCGGGACCGCGAGGGGATCACTCAGGTAGTCTTCAACCCGGAGCTCAACGAAGAGATTCACCGGAAGGCCGGCGCTATCCGAAACGAGTTTGTGCTGGCAGCTCGGGGAACCGTGGCACTCCGACCCGAGGGGATGATCAACCCCAAGCTGAAAACCGGTGAGATTGACGTGATGGCCTCAGAACTGAGGATCCTCAATACGTCCCGGACACCGCCGTTTGTCCTGGAAGATGACACGCAGGTATCCGAAAGCATCTGTCTGCAATACCGTTACCTTGATATGCGCCGTCCGGTGCTCCAGAAAAACCTCATGCTCCGGCACAGAGCAGCCGCGGCCATTCGTGCTTATCTAAACAACCTGGGATTTCTTGACATCGAAACGCCGTTCTTGACCAGGAGCACACCAGAGGGTGCCCGAGACTACCTTGTGCCAAGCCGAATGAATCCCGGCGAATTCTATGCGCTGCCGCAATCCCCTCAGATCTTTAAGCAACTTTTAATGCTGGCTGGGTTTGACAAATATTACCAGATTGTTCGGTGCTTTCGGGATGAAGACCTTCGGGCAGATCGACAGCCGGAGTTTACCCAGATTGACCTGGAGATGTCCTTTGTAACAGAAGATGATGTGATGGCTGTCACCGAGGGGATGATGGCCGCCCTTTTTAAAGACGTCCTCGGGATAGAGATTAAACGTCCGTTTAAGCGTTTGACCTACGAAGAGGCAACCGGCCGATTCGGTCTGGATAGACCTGACCTTCGATTCGGTCTGGAGCTAAAAGATGTGTCTGACATTGTTGGCACTTCTGAATTTAGGGCATTTGCAGAGGTGGTGAAATCCGGCGGTCTGGTCAAGGCCATCAATGCAAAGGGCTGCATTGATCTTTCCCGAAAGGAGATCGATGACCTGACGGAATTCGTGGCGATATACAAGGCCAAAGGCCTGGCCTGGATCAAAGTGCGACCCGATGCCTGGCAATCGCCCATCGTAAAATTCTTTAACGATGGGGAAAGGGAAGCCCTTCGCCAAAGGCTCGACATAGAGCCCAACGACCTTGTTTTCTTCATAGCCGATCAATCCAAGGTGGTAAATGAGGCACTGGGCCACCTCAGAAGGCACCTGGCTGAAAAACTTGGGTCGATCAAGCAAGACCGGTACGACTTTGTGTGGGTGACTGAGTTTCCCCTCATGGAATACGACAAGGAGGAAAAACGGTATGTGACTGTGCACCATCCCTTTACGGCCCCTCTTGAAAAGCATATAGGTCGGCTCACCCAGGATCCGCTTGCTGTCCGCTCCAGAGCCTATGACATTGTGCTCAACGGAGCTGAGATTGGCGGGGGAAGCATCCGCAACCATCAGCGCACGGTCCAGGAAAAGGTATTCGAGGCATTAAATATTGATCGCGGTACCTATGAAAGGAAGTTCGGCTTTCTTCTGGAGGCCCTTGATTTTGGCGCCCCTCCCCACGGGGGCATTGCCCTTGGGTTTGACAGGCTCGTTATGCTCATGGCCAATCAGACCTCCATACGGGATGTCATCGCCTTTCCAAAGACCCAAAAGGCGGCCTGCCTCCTTACGGGAGCGCCTTGTGAGGCTTCTGCGGCCCAGCTTGAGGAACTCTCCCTAAAGGTACGGCTCCTGAAAGGATAACAAAGAGACATGGAATCATAGAAAAACACGGAGGGACGATAGATGTAGCGAGTACGCCTGATAAGGGCACACAGTTCAAGATTTGCCTGCTGGTAGCCTGAGTGGTTGAGTGGTAAATTTATTTATAGAACAGAAGCTGGAGCTTCCCGTTCCTGACCTGAGTAAGGTAAACGTCATCTATCCCCTGGTGATCCCGCGGACCGAAATTAATAACGGCTCCAATCCCTACGTAATGTTCCTTAATAGACTCTAATGCCCTGATAAAACCTTCCCGAGAGATATCCCGCCCTGCCCGCCTCAGAGTTTCAATCAAAACTCTGGCGTTAATAAAGCCCTCAAAACTTACAAAGTTCGGTTCATCCTGCGGATAATATTGAGTTAAAAGGCGGGAATATTGCTCACAGGCTGGTAAAAGAATCCGTTCAGTAGGCGGGGGTACCACCTGGGTGATCAAGACCCCCTCACCGGCATCACCAAGCTCCTGAACCAGTTTATCTGCCCCCACAAAGGAGACATTATGAAATAGAGGATTATATTTCCTGGCCCTGGCTTCCTTTATAAACTTGGCACAGGGGCTATATGTACCTATCATAATGACCGCCTGGGCCCGAGATGCCTGGATCTTACCAAGGGCATCCTCAATATCGAGTGTCCCCCTTACAAAACTCCCCATAGCCACCGGAGAAAGACCATATTTTTGCAGGGCAATCTGTGTTCCCCTCAGGCCATCAAAACCATAGTCGTCATATTGATAGAATACCGCTATGCGGCGCAGGCCTTTTTCTTCCACAAAGTAGCGGACCACGGCGTTGGTTTCCTGATAATAAGAAGATCGGACATTAAAGATATAGTGCCGGAAGGGAAAGCGCAGTTTGTCGGCCCCGGTAAAATTACCCAGAAGAGGGATCTTGTTCTCTTCCACAATATCTATGATCTTCACGGTGGTTGGTGTTCCCACGTAGCAGAAGAGGCAAAATACCTTATCTTTATGAATTAACCTGTTTGTGTTGGCCACACATCGTGGCGGGTCGTATCCGTCATCATAGGCAATCACCCTGATCCTCCGGTGGTGGATGCCGCCCCCACTGTTTGTTTCCTTGATCAAGCACATTGCGCCGTGCAGGTATTGGGTTCCCAGGAAGCTGGCATGTCCCCCAAGGGCCAATGATGAACCAATTACTATCTCATTGGGACTTACCCCGGGGCTATAAATACCGTATGCAGGGGGTGCTGGCTTCAGAATGCTTTCTTCTTCGATCGGCGGCGATTCCAGGCGAAGATAGCCATACAGACTATAAACACCAAGGCTGATCAAAATGAGGATAACGCCGAGCCATATCTTCTGCAAAGCGTCTTTTCTCCTTTATTGACTTTATTGAGTTAACCCTACAAACACAATGAACACAATGAACACAATGAACACACTCAGGCTAGCCCAAGTGTACCATCGTATGAGCGAAAAATAGAAAAAATCGGCCAATTTCGGCGGCTGTTTGCTTGTAACATATTGAAATCACTGGATGGCAATTTTTTGCGGACGAATGTAGTGCCCCATAGAAACATTTTAGGCTTGACAACTGCGTGGAGGTGTGATAACAGTATA
>DAOVOU010000216.1 GCA_030629475.1 Desulfobacterales bacterium
GGGCTGTGGCCAATGCGTCGCCCAGTGTCCACAGCAGGCGATCTATTTGCAAAAAGCGTAAAAGGGAGTATCTAAGGATTTGGGAAGGGAGATTGTTCAATGGATGAGGTAAAGCTGCTTGAAGAAAGGATCGGCGGTCGTTGGACAGGGATCGTATTCCAGCGTGACAGTGCACCGAAGGAGAATTTGGCCAAAAGACCAATGCGCCTGTGTGAAGCGATAAAGGAGTCAATAACCAGGCCAGTAGTCTTGACACGGCATCTCGTCAACTGTCCCGGCGCACGCCGAAGCCTTGGCTGGACGACTAAGGAGGATGATAACATAGCACGCAAAATGGTCGAGACGACAGGCATCAAACTCGATATTGCGCGGAAGGTCATCACGAATACACCACGTCTTAACGGGGAAATTGACGCTGTATTGATAGGCACAAACAAGTCTCCGGACATAGTGGTATCGTATGCTCAGCCCGAGACCGTCATGAGATTGGTTCGCAGGTGGCAACAAGTTTATGGAACTGACCTTGATTTGGAGGCTTCGAGTGTGATGGCTGTATGCGGAAGCGTTACGGTGAAGGCATATACGACGGGCCGAATATGCTTGTCTTTCGGTTGTCCTGACTCGCGCCAATATGGAGCAATTGGACGGGACCGACTTGTCATTGGCCTGCCGGTGCGTTTGATAGGAGATTTGTTTTAGCAGGGGATGATAGGTTGATTTCTGCCCCATGTACCAAAGATGAACAAAAGGAGGTATAGCCAGCAATGAAGATAGCTGTTACATCTGCTGGAAATGAATTGATTTCCGATGTGGATCCCCGCTTTGGAAGGGCTAAATATTTCATTATCGTGGACCCAAAAACATTGGAGTACGACATCGTAGAAAACAAACAAAACCTAAATTCCCCCCGGGGGGCAGGTATTCAGGCAGCGAAGACCGTGGTGGATCAAAAAGCCGATGTATTGATTTCCGGCAACTGCGGCCCGAACGCCTTGGAGGTTTTGAATGCCGCAGGCATCAAGGTTGTAACCGGCGCCAACGGGCGCGTCATAGATGCCATTATCCGGTACAAGAGTGGTCAGTTACAGACTATGGCTGCGCCCAATGATCTAAATGACTCGTGAAGATTTTGACAGATTGCGGATATAGGAGGTTTGCGCATGACTAAAACAAAGAAAAGCGGCCACTCAGTATCTGAGCGTGACATGGCTGCACAAGATCGGGTCATCAAAGAATCCCTCGCTTTAATCAAACACAAGTTCCTGGTCATGAGCGGCAAAGGGGGTGTTGGCAAGACAAGCGTTTCCGCTAATTTGGCCATTGCCCTTTCAAAAAAAGGGGCCAGAGTCGGCCTGATGGATGTAGATCTTCACGGCCCGGACATTCCCAGGATGCTCGGGCTGAAGGGGCTTCTTGAGGTGAGCGCAGATAAGCGTATGATACCCAAGCCGTATTCAGACAATCTGAAAGTGGTCTCCATCGAATGCTTGACCCAAGATACGGACGAGGCCGTGATCTGGCGGGGACCTTTGAAGCTTCACGTCATCCGGCAGTTCATCTCTGACGCGCATTGGGGAAAGCTGGATTATCTCATCCTCGATTCACCACCTGGAACGGGGGATGAGCCACTGACCGTTGCTCAAACCATCCCGGATGCCAGGGCAATCATCGTGACCTTGCCTCAGGAGTTATCCTTAGGAGATGTAAGAAAATCGATCAATTTCTGCAAGACCCTCAAGATGGAAGTCTTTGGATTGATAGAAAACATGAGCGGTTTTGTGTGTCCCCACTGCGGGAAGTCTATTGATTTGTTCGGGACCGGAGGCGGTTTCAGAACAGCCTTGGCCATGAATATCCCCTTTTTGGGTCGAATCCCCATGGACCCTAGAATGGTGCAGTGTGCTGACGCAGGAAAATCGTACATGGAAAAATATCCGGATTCGGAGGTAACGAAGGCGTATAACCAAATCGTCGAAAAAATCATGGAAGGGGAACAGGTAAAGGCGGCTGTGGCGTAATGCTCTCGGAGCCTCGTGCAAGGGAGAGCAATTGTGGGATTTGACATTGGGGCGCGGGCCGGCAGGGACGCCTTATCCCATGGACCCCGCCCAGGAGGCCCGTATGCTCAAGGCTGAGGCCGATTCCATGAGAAGTGCACTGGATGAAATTAACAGACGGATTGGGGAACTGGAGAAAGAATCTCAGGAGTAGAATGGTAACCGTTCACATCCAAGACCATATAAACGGAACTTATGGATTCTGCTGAGTTTTAAGGAGGAATAATCGTGCCGATTTATGAATTTGAGTGCCCTAACGGGAGAATAACAGAAAGGTTGGTTAAAATGGATACGAAGGAAATAGAGTGTCCAAAGTGTCATAAAAAAGCAGAAAAGATCATATCACTTTGTAGCTTTGAATTAAAAGGTGGTGGATGGTTTGCAGATGGTTATTCATCCAAAAAAATTCGCAGGAAAAATACTAAATAAGGAGGCAAGTAAAATGCCACAAGGAGACGGAACAGGCCCAAGAGGTCAAGGCCCTGGAACAGGCAGAGGGACGGGACGCGGCGGCGGTGGACGCGGCCTACGGGGCGGCTTTGCCGCAGGCCCGGGTGGAGATTGCGTTTGCCCTAGCTGTGGTGAACGAGTCCCCCACCAGACGGGAAGCCCTTGTTTTGATCTGAAATGCCCCAAGTGCGGGGCCACCATGACGCGGGGGTAGGTATTATGGTTATTTGCATTGCCAGCGGAAAGGGGGGCACGGGCAAAACCACCATCGCCACCAATCTGGCTGTGTCATTGAGCGGAAAGGTGCAACTGCTGGATTGCGATGTGGAAGAACCTAATACCCACCTTTTTATGAAACCTGAAATCAAACACACAGAGAGGGTAACAACACCGATCCCTGAAGTCGATCTGGACAGGTGCGATTTCTGCGGAAAGTGCGCCGAGATTTGCCAGTTCAGTGCCATCACGGTCATTGGGAAAAAGGTCCTGACCTTTCCGGAGCTCTGCCATAGTTGCAAGGGGTGCATGATGGTCTGCCCTCAAGAGGCCATAAGCGAAAAGGAGCGAGAGCTTGGCGTCTTGGAAACAGGGTCATCCGGCCCGGTGGAGTTTGTTCATGGCCGTTTGCGCGTTGGTGAGGTCATGGCTCCGCCTGTGATTGACCGCGTAAAGGAGCACATCAATGCCGAAAAGATTGCTATTATCGACGCCCCACCCGGGACATCGTGTCCGGTCATTGCAGCGCTTAAAGGTTCTGACTTTGCGATTATGGTCACCGAGCCTACCCCGTTTGGGCTGAACGACCTCAAGCTAGCGGTTGGGGCTGTACGCATCCTGGGGATTCCCCTTGGCATCATTATTAACCGTTGTGATGTGGGAGACAACCGGGTTGTGCAGTATGCCAGGGAGGAGAACATACCAATCTTGATGGAGATTCCAGACGACCGAAAGATTGCCGAAGCCTATTCGCGGGGCATTATGATGGTGGATATCATGCCTGAGATGAAAAAAAGGCTTCAAGCGGTCTATCATAGAATAAGGGAACTGGTTGGATGAAAGAGCTTACGATCATAAGTGGGAAGGGGGGCACCGGAAAGACGAGTGTGGTCGCCTCTTTTGCGGTACTTGCCAGGAATAAGGTTATGGCTGATGCGGATGTGGATGCGGCTGATCTCCATTTGATACTTACGCCTGAAATAAAGCATGAAGAAGATTTCAAGGGAGGCCGAACCGCGCAGATCGACCTGGAAAGGTGTATTGAATGCGGGGACTGCCTGGAGCGGTGTCAGTTCAATGCGATCAGCCCGGACTTTGTAGTGGACAAAATCGACTGTGAGGGATGCGGCGTATGCGTCTACTTTTGTCCGGTGCAGGCCATCGACTTTCCCCAGAACATATGCGGGAAGTGGTATATCTCGGAAACGCGGTTTGGGCCCATGGTCCATGCCAGGCTGCACATAGCAGAGGAGAACTCCGGGCTGCTGGTGAGTCTGGTAAGAAACCAGGCCAAAGTGTTGGCCGAAGAGCAAGGGCTTGATACCATTATTGTAGATGGCCCCCCTGGGATTGGATGTCCGGTGATTGCCTCCATAACAGGTGCCAGTGCCGTCTTGATTGTGACTGAACCGACTTTGTCAGGGTTGCACGACCTTGAGCGGGTTGGAGGGTTGGCTGCATTCTTTAAGATACCCACCATGGCCTGCGTCAACAAATTTGATCTGAATGAGGAGATGACAGATCAGATCGAAGACTATTGTGTAAAACACCAAATCGAGATTGTGGGTCGTATCCCCTACGATACGGCGGTCACCCATGCCATGGTGGCCGAAAAGAGTATTGTCGAATTTTCAGATGGCAAGGTATCTGATGCCATTAAGGGAATATGGCACAAGGTCGAGCAGATCTTAAAAGGAAGACCCGGATGAAAGAGGCAATGTTCTATACACCCCTTCCAAAAGGCGAGATTCGCTGTAATCTTTGCAATCACCGTTGCAAAGATCAAAGAGGGCAAAAGGGGTATTTGCGGCGTGAGGGAAAGCCGAGGCGGAAAGCTTTACAGTCTCGTATATGGTAAGGTCGTTGCCGAGGATATTGATCCTATAAAGAAAAAGCCTTTGTTCAATTTCCTGCCCGGCTCAAGGGCTTTTTCCATTGCGACTGTGGGCTGCAACTTTCACTGTAAGCATTGTCAGAATTTTCATATCTCTCACTATCCCC
>DAOVOU010000027.1 GCA_030629475.1 Desulfobacterales bacterium
CGTGGCATGGATCTGCGGCTTTGAGCATGTCAGGGAGTCCATCCCCTTTCCGAGGCTTCTGGACAGATTGTATCCATAGTTGACAGTGAGCTAAAGTGAGCTAAAGTGAACTAAAGTGCCTAAAGTTAAAGAGATGAAGGGATTGAGGGATTGAGGGATTGAGGAATTAAGAAGATATGAACTTAGGGGCTTCGCCCCAATTGGAATACTGGAATGGTGGAATATTGGGTTAAGAGGAATTAAGACAAATTAGAAATGATTTTTCGGCCGTTTATTCCCAATATTCCATTGTTCCATTATTCCATCATTCCAGATCAATGGCACAAAAACTGCCACTGAAAGATAAATGATTACGACGAGTTGTAGAAATTCCGAGACGTTAGAATTATAGAAACATGGCTGTTGATCGAACAAGACTCCTTTTAGACACCACCAAAAGACTCCTCAGGCGGGGTGCGTCCGTCCATCTTCATAAGATTGTCAACAAGACCCACGCTGCGGACCTGGCTGTCGTCTTCCATTTTCTGACACTCCGTGAGCAAGAAACCCTTTTCGACCTCATGGACACTATTGAGCAAAAGGCTATGTTCTTCAGTGAAGTGGAAGAAGAGATGCTTGTCAAGCTGATCGAAGATATGCCTGCCGAGAAAATCGCTGAGATCCTGGAGCAGATGCCAAGCGATGATGTGGCTGACCTGCTGGGAAAACTCTCTGATGACCGTGCCAAGGCCCTGCTGGATCTCATGACAAAGGAAGAGTCTGAAGAGGTGGAAGGACTGCTCCGTTACGATGAACAGACCGCTGGTGGCATCATGCTACCGGACTTTATCGCCCTGAAGGAGGAAACCACTGCAAGAGGGGCTATAGATGCCTTGCAGAAGGAATATGTCGATGTGGAAATGCCCTTCTATCTGTATGTGGTCGATGATCACGCGAATCTTGTAGGCGTCATCTCGCTGCGTCAACTGGTTGTCGTGCCCCCTGAAACCAGGCTCAAATCCATTATGGCCACAGACGTTGTAAGTGTGCAGACCAACACCGACCAGGAAGAGGTGGCCAGAATCGTTGCTCGTTATAATGTGCTCGCAGTGCCCGTGGTAGACGAGAATAACAAACTGGTTGGCATCGTCACGGTGGATGACGTCATCGATATCATCCGCGAGGAAGCCACAGAGGATATTTTGAAAATGGCGGGGGCGGGTGAAGATCTGGTGGAATCCCAGTCGGTCTTGAAGAGCACCCGGATCCGACTCCCCTGGCTTTTGGCCAGTTGGATCGGGGGGGTGATCGCCTTTTTTATCATCGGCCACTTTGAAAGCAGCCTGAACAAGCTTATATACCTTGCGGCTTTTATACCGATTATTATGGGCATGGGCGGAAATATCGGAACCCAGTCTTCCACGATCGTGGTTCGCGGCCTCGCCACTGGCCGGCTGAATTTGAATGAAATATGGCGGGTTGTGCTGAAGGAGCTAATGATTGGGTTCCTCCTCGGATTTTTCTACGGGGTTCTCCTCGGATTTGTCGTCCACTTCCGTTACGACGTGATGCTGCTCGGCGTGACCGTAGGGCTTGCTGTCATAAGCTCCATGACCATTGCTGCCATGGTCGGTTCATTGGTGCCCATGGTTTTTGCCCGCATCAATATCGATCCGGCTGTTGCCACCGGGCCCTTTGTGACCACTTCCATTGACATCCTGAGCGTGTTCTTCTACTTCCAGATCGCAACCATGTTGCTCCATCTATAGCGCTTATGCCGCATCTGTCTTCCCCTGCCATCATGCTCCGTGCCATCGAGCACGGTGACTATGACAAGATCATTACCTTCTTTACCCTTAAGCGAGGCAAAATCTCGGTCATAGCCAGGGGGGCGAAAAAGAGCATCAAGCGGTTTGCAGGGGTTCTAGAACTCTTTTCGGTCTTAAACCTGGTGTGGAGCTTCGGCCGAGGCCGGGGGCTGCCAACCCTCAATGAGGCCTCGGTGGTCCATCCTTTCGAGCAGATCCGAACCAATATTGCCTGGACAGCCTATGCCAGTTACTGGTGCGAGTTGGTCTATACATGGATGGAGCAAGGCCAACAGCAGGTTTCTGTGTACAGCCTCCTTGAGCATACGCTGGATCAGCTCAACCGTGGTAGCCTGTCTGAGCACGCGCTTCACATTACTTTTCAGCTTCGCTTCATGACCATAAGCGGTTTTAGACCCGGCCTTGATTATTGCAACATCTGCCGGACGCCCATCGATCGTTTTGTGCGCTCCTCTGTTGCATTCAATGTCAGGCGGGGAGGGGTGTTGTGCGAAAAATGTGCCCCTCAAGAAGCAGGTCCCCTTTATCTTTCCAAGGGAACTGTCAAACTCCTTTGCTGGGTTTTGAACGCACCATTAGAAAAACTCGATCGACTCCGGTTTTCCAGCCAGGCGATTGACGAAAGCCTACGAATGCTTGAAGCCTTTGTACCGTACTATCTCGGGAAAGAAACAAAAAGCTTGAGGTTCTTGAAGCAGCTCGATTCCAGATTGCACGACCGCTTTACAAACTGAGCTTTTCAGTGTATCCATGGCAGAAAGGAAAGTGCCAAATTAGGGATAGACGAACATGCTTACCTTCCAGAAGCTTATCCTGACCCTGGAGAATTTTTGGGCACGGCAAGATTGCATCTTGCAGCAACCCTATGATATCGAAGTCGGGGCTGGCACCTTTCATCCAGACACCCTTTTGAGAGTGCTCGGTCCTGAACCATGGCGGGTGGCCTATGTGGAGCCTTCTCGTCGTCCCACCGATGGCCGTTACGGGGAAAACCCCAATCGGCTTCAACACTACTACCAGTATCAGGTCATCCTGAAGCCTTCTCCTCTTGACGTCCAGGAGACATATTTAAGAAGCCTCAAGGCCCTCGGGATCGACCTCCTGGCCCACGACATCCGCTTTGTGGAAGATGACTGGGAATCCCCAACCCTTGGGGCTTCCGGGCTCGGGTGGGAAGTATGGCTTGATGGAATGGAGATCACCCAATTTACCTATTTTCAACAGGCAGCAAGCATCGAACTCGATCCCGTCTCGGTTGAAATCACATACGGCCTGGAAAGGATTGCCATGTATCTCCAGGGTGTGGATAATGTTTTCAAGCTAAAATGGAACGATTCCATCACCTACGGAGACTTGCACCATCAGACCGAAGTGGAACAATCGACCTACAACTTTGAACAGGCCGATGTCAAGATGCTGCTTGCCCTGTTTGACATGTATGAAGCCGAATGCCAGCGGGTCGTCGCAGCTTCCCTGGTACTTCCGGCTTACGAATATTGCCTGAAGTGTTCCCACACCTTTAACCTGCTCGATGCCCGTGGTGCCATTAGTGTGACAGAGAGGACCGGCTATATTGCCCGCGTAAGGAACCTGGCCCGCGCCTGCGGCGAGGCATATCTCGAACAAAGAAGAGCCATGGGATTTCCGTTGGTAAAAGACACAAAGTGATGAGACCTGGCAAGGAGATGATCCATACACAAACGCCATAGCTGGTGTGTTGCGTTAGCCGTTCTATCCCCAAACCACCCAGAATCAAAATAGGCATGTGGCTTCAGCGAGATTGAAAAGGCTATACCAAGCCCGGTGGAATTTTCATTGACGTATAACCATATGTGAGCTAAGCAAAAAAATCGGTCCAATTGCCGCCTTCCCACAGATCCTTTATTATGTGAAGGAACCGGATCGAGTACGGAAATCAGGATCCGTATTTTGGAACCCCACTTCAATCCCGTCTTTTGCCTTAGCGATGCGATTCTTGTGGCCCCTTCCAAAGTAACGCCTGAATAGCTGTACGAAAGAAAAAAGGTAACTGTTCACGCATATTTCTTTTCGTCATTGCGAGGAGCGTAGCGACGAAGCAATCTTTCTGCACGGAACTGGAGATTGCTTCGCTTCGCTCGCAATGACTGCCTGGATATTAGACAATTATACAGCACACTTAGGGAGCCTGTGAACGGTTACGAAAAAAGAAGGGGGGATAAGCGCTATGACAGAAGGAATCGTGAAGTGGTTCAGTGACCAAAAGGGCTATGGCTTTATTGAGCGGGATGGCGATAAGGACGTATTTGTTCATCACTCCACCATTAGTGGGTCTGGTTTCAAGACACTTGCTGAAGGCGACCGGGTGACTTTTGACGTAGAACAGGGTGCCAAGGGACCTGTGGCTAAGAACGTCATTAAGCTGTAGACCGTAACTGTTCAATCATCAAGGGCATCTCGTCGAGTTATGATGGGGTGCCTTTTTTTGCGTGCATCTCTCGGTAAAATCCTGACACAGCCCGACTGAGGCCCAGAGTCAATGAGTGGCGCTTAGGTGAACTGACACTATGGGTTAAGGGGTTCGGAACCAGATACGAAAGATTCACAGCATTTCATAAAACATGGGAAAGGGGAAAGTTTAAATGCAGGTAAAGAGTAACATATGGTTATGGTTGTTGTTGTTCCTTGCTGGAGGGGTTGTTCATGTTCCAGCATGGGCAGGAGAAAAGAACCCTTCACAAGATAAACTGGCCGTGGTTAACGGATCAGTTATCACTCAAGCCGAGGTTGAAAGGGAGATGGCTGGAGCACAGCGACGGCTTTCTAGCATGGGAAAGCCTTTGGACGGCTCCCAGTTACTGGCAATCAAGAAGGAAGCGATTGAAAGACTTATCGAGCGTGAGTTGCTCTATCAGGAAAGCCAAAAGAAGGGAATCAAGGTTGACGAGACGGCGGTAAAGGAACAGTTGGAGACACTGAAGAAACGATTCCCCGCTGAGGCTGAATTCAAAAATGCATTGAGTAAGATGAATCTGTCTGAGGCCGACGTGAAATCTGAGTTCATGCGGGGGATGGCCATTCAAAGATTCATCGATAAGGAATTTGTTCAGAAAGTTACGGTTTCCGACAAGGGAATTAAAGCCTACTATGATAGTAACCTGGATTTTTTCAAACAACCTGAGCAGGTCCGGGCCAGCCACATTTTAGTCAGCGTTGATCCCAAAGGGGACGCATCGCAGAAAGCTGAAGCACGCAAGAAAATTGAAAAGATCCAGCAGAAGCTGCACAAAGGTGAAGACTTTTCTGCTCTTGCCAAGGAGTTTTCCCAATGCCCCAGCAGTGCCAAAGGTGGAGACCTGGGCTACTTTAAGCGGGGCCAAATGGTGAAGCCTTTTGAAGAAGCGGCTTTTGCTTTGAAACCGGGTGAAGCGAGCGACATCGTGGAGACCAGATTTGGATACCACTTGATTAAGGTCGTAGACAAAAAACCTAAAAGTACGATCGCTTACGAGGACGTGAAAGATAAGCTAGGGCAATATCTAAAGCAGGAGGAAGTAAAGAAAGAAGTCAGTCTGTATGTTGAAGAACTGAAACAAAAAGCAAAAATAGAGAGATTTCTTATTGATGTCCTATCCAGTTTAAGATAGGTGACGGTCGCCTCATACGAGGCTTTGAACAAGCAGTAGTCGGAATGAGTCCGGGCGAATCGAAATCCACGACAATCCCACCGGAAAAGGCATATGGACCGCGCCATGAGCAAATGGTCCAGGTAATTGATAGAGAACAAGTGCCACCGGACTTGAAACTAGAGGTTGCTCAGCAATTGGAAGTCCGTCGACCAGAGGGTCAAACTATCTTGGTCACCGTTGGAACAGACCTCTGGAATAAGGACGAAAGCTCAAGTATCGGAAACTTCAAGCTGAGAACACAGAGGAAGATTTATTTTTCCTGAACCCGAAAGAAGACTAAAAAGCAAGGATAAATAGGATGTCAAAGACGTTACTAGTAGAAATTGTAGCAGAAGAAATACCCGCAGGATATATTGCACCGGCCCTTGAGACAATGGCTACCCTCATGGGCCAGAAACTATCACAGGCCCGCATCGAATCCGCCGAAGGCAAAGAGACCTTTGGAACCCCGAGGCGTCTGGCCCTTATGGTTCGAGATGTGGCTGAACGGCAAGCATCTATCACTAAAGAAGTTGTGGGCCCCCCAAAAGCTGTGGCCTTTGACGCTGAAGGACGTCCCACGAAGGCGGCCGAAGGCTTTGCAAAGAGCCAAGGTGTTTCAGTGAAGCGCCTGGCTATCAAGACAACAGCCAAAGGGGAATATGTATGTGTCAGGAAGCTTGAGCGCGGCGTGGCCTCCCGCACACTCCTTCAAACCATCATCCCGGAAGTGATCACTGCTATTCCATTTCCCAAATCAATGCGGTGGTCCAATCTCGACCTGACTTTTGCCAGGCCTATTCATTCGATCCTGGCTCTTTTCGGAGACCGGATTATCCCTTTCAAGCTGGAAAACATCAGGAGCGGCCGGCGCACTGTTGGCCATCGCTTCATGCATCCGAGGTCCATTGCCATTTCCGATTTTTCCGAATACGTGGATGTCCTCCGATCAGCCTGTGTGGTGGTGGATATTGCAGAGCGTAAGAACATAATCCGTGAAGAAATAGCCAAAGCCGCACGCAAGCTTGGTGGTGAGGTGATCTCTGATGATGATCTGCTTGATATCGTCACCAATCTGGTGGAGTACCCGGCGGTGTCTGCCGGAAGCTTTGATGAGACTTTTCTCAAGCTTCCCCGTGAAGTCCTGATCACTGCCATGCGGGAGCATCAAAAGTATTTCGCCGTGGTGAGTTCAGATCATCAATTGTTGTCCTGTTTTATTGCGGTGAACAACACACCCGTCGAAGATATAGCCGTGGTCACCTCCGGACACGAGCGGGTCATTCGGGCCAGGCTTGAGGATGCCCGCTTCTTTTTTGAAACCGACGCAAAGACTTCCCCCCATGAAATGGTTGGGCGGCTAAAGGGTGTGCTGTTTCAGGCCAAACTTGGCACCGTGTTTGAGAAGGTATGTCGCGTCCAGAAACTGGCCGAGCACCTTGCCGAATTGACAACCCCTGAACTCAAACCCACAGTATCGCGGGCAGCATGGTTGTGCAAATCCGACCTGACCACCCAAATGGTCAATGAGTTTCCAAAGCTCCAGGGGGTGATGGGCCGCATTTATGCGGCTCGGGCAGGGGAACCCGAGGCGGTTGCCCGGGCCATTGAGGAGCACTATCTGCCGGCCTATGCTGGAGGCCCACTCCCTGAAAACCCGGCAGGTGCACTCCTTAGCATTGCTGACAAGTTAGATACGATCTGCGGCTGCTTTGGAATCGGTCTCATCCCGAGCGGCACCTCCGATCCTTACGCCCTCAGACGCCAGGCCGTGGGAATTATCCAGACCATGCTGGCCCGGGCCTTTCGCTCTTCGATAAGAGGACTGATTCAAAAAAGCCTTGGGCTTTTGCACGACAAGATATCCGGAGACACGGACCAAACCGCCCAAGATGTCCTCACCTTCTTCCGGCACCGGATGGAACACCTTTTGGCTGAACAGGGATTTGCCAAGGGTCTCATCTCCGCCGTGACCAGCGCTTCAATGGATAACATCCCGGCTGTCCTGAAGCGGACGGAGGCTCTGGAAACCCTCAAAGCCAAGCCGGATTTCGAGCCCCTGGCCATAGCCTTCAGGCGGGTGGTCAACATTATCAAACAGGCCAGGCAACGGGGGGAGATTCCTGCAAGTACGGCTCAGGGTCAGGCAAAAACAGACCCTGGCCTGTTTCAGGAACCGTGCGAGCAAGCCCTTTATGACACCTTGCAAAGGGTGAAGCAGGAGATATCCGAAGAGCTGAAAAGGGCAGCCTTTGACCGTGCCCTGCTGACGGTTGCGACCCTGAAAGGGCCAGTGGATGCCTTTTTTGACGGGGTTATGGTCTTAACCGAGGATGAGCGTTTAAAACAAAACCGCCTGGCTCTCCTTGGAGAGATCGCCGAAGTCTTTTCCATCTTTGCCGACTTTTCTAAGATTTCCACGTGATTCGATTGTTGATTGTTCAGGTTTCAGTGTTCAGGTTTAAGCTCCTGACACCTGACACCTGAAATCTTCTTGAGTCAATCAACAATCCAAAGATTCACGATCTTTTCAGCGACGTCAGCAAAAGCCCTGCGATCGTTTTGGCATCCTGGATCTCACCCTTTGTGATCATTTCAAGGGCGGTGTCAAAGGGTGTAGGTCGGGCCTGCAAGACCTCGTCATCCTCAAGCTTCTGCTCGACCGATCTCAATCCGGTGGCCAGAAAAATGTGGATATGCTCATCCGTGTATCCGGGGGCAGGCAGAATTTCTGCAAGTTTGTCAAAGCCTGATGCTTCATAGCCTGTTTCTTCCACTAATTCTCGTCGAGCACACTCAACAGGGACTTCATCCGGCTCCAGGGTTCCGGCCGGTATCTCCCAGAGGAATTCACCCACGGCATGGCGGTATTGCCTGATCAAAACAACCTTTCCATCGTCAAGCAGCGGCACCATAGCCGCAGCACCGGGATGGCGAACGATTTCCCGGTTTTTGATCGCCCCGTTTGGCAGGGTCACCTTCTCAAGAACAACATTAAATATCTTGCCATTGTACAAATTGGTTATCTCGTGAACCTTAACCTTAACGGACATGAAATCCTCCTTTGACGGTTAATTCCATAAACGTTCCTTGTCATTTTCATTACCCCACCTCTCCTTCTGTATCCTGCCAGTCGTTTTTTCTTTTTGCCGTCAAGACGCTGTGACCGCAGTACTGATGCCGTTCCAGTTCGTGATTTTCTCGGCATGCAAACCGAATGGCACACCTAATTCAGATTATGAACTTAGGGGCTTCGCCCTAATTGGTCGAGTAGTCGAGTCGTTGAGTAGTCGAGTCGTTAACCACTTGACCATTTTCCCACTCGACCACTCGACTAAAGTCGCTGGGATTTCAACAAGTTGTAGAAATTCCGAGACGTAAATAGTTAAGAGCGTCCCCCTTTGTTCTCCTCTCTAATAATAACCACCAAATTCCTCAAGTTCTTGCTTCCCTACTTTGGTGATCCAGGAATCATGGAGATTCAACATGCTTCTTATCTTCTTCCCCTCCTTATCGGCATCGCTTCTGTTCTTGAAAAAACCGACACGGAGTCTCATCCAATCCTTTGCCTTTACTGTGACACGGGTGATGTAAACCGGGTATCCATTCCTAATAAGTCTGATTGCAGCAGGAATGATCTCTCGATCAGTTGTGCCGGATAGAACATTAACCACCCACACATTATGGCCTATCCTTTTTAGATTTTCCCTTATCTCATTAGGCGAGAGAATTCTCAGCCTTAGTCCCTCAGGAACCTCCCCGTCCGGAGGACCTTCTCCAAACTGCAATTTGCCAAGTTTGTCCATGTTAAGCCGATAAAGGATAGGCCATTTCAATGGGTCTCCGTACACATCCTCTCTCGCTGCTATACTGGACAGGCTGTCCCCCTTTTTTGCGATATAATATCCGATCACTTCCTCTATTTCAGTTTCGTTTTCTCCGCCATCCGTTTCCGGCGTCTTTAATGCCCTCTCTTCAATGGCCGCGGTCTTTACCTCTCCGCCTTCCTTCGCCTCAGTTTTAGCCTTCTCCTCCCCACTGGTTATTGAAGTCTTGGCCTTTTCCGGCGGAGGCATTTTGATGTGCTTTCTGACCTTGGTTTTTTGTACCGGGGGCGGAGCCGGTTCTTCTCTCGAACAGCTCACGCACACCAAAAAAAGTGTCAAGCAGATGGAAATTATGGTAGCTAAAACCTTCATCACGCCCTCCTGATGTGGCCTTCCTACTCTGTTTTTGTGGACCTGCATGATCGAAATCTGCCCACAAACCCCGAAGTGCCCCTCAACGACAACTCCATAACCGATAAGGCCCATTCGTCCAATCTTTGAGCGCTTGCCTTGCAAGCTCTGGATCGCTCAGTTCCCGATTATACGACTCCCTCGGGCTAGAATAGTGTTAAGTTCCTTTGGGTCCCTGCATATGTCAAATTTCCACTCACCCATCTCTCTCCAAGCGGAAACCACCGAACACCCACATCCGCCCCTAGCTTTCATGCCTTTAATCTTTTATTAATCTTTTATAATTTATTAAGGCTGTTTTGAATTAATAGGAAGACACATTATTTCAAAGTGTTACAATGATTGCTCGGGGAATTCTTTAGCCTGGCGAGCGCTTTTATTTAATTTTCTTCCAATCCTGTTCAATCGCCTCTACGTTCTTCAGCCAACACCCACACGGAGTATCTGCGTGATCCGATTTTTCATTCGTTGCCCACTTTTCTGACTTTTGCGTTATAATAAAATCAGCCTCATAAATCCAAATCCGCCCCATTCTCATTCAGCCAGCGTGCATGTTCTTCATAGTCAGGCATAACGCGGGCTACCAGACGCCAGAATCTGTCCGTATGAGTTCGCTCAACAAGGTGAATCAGCTCATGAACCAATATATAATCAAAGACCCAGACAGGCGCCATAACCGAACGCCAATTGAAACTAACATTACCGTTTCGGCCACACGATGCCCAGCGATGACCGAGGTCCAAGATTCTTATGCTTTTTACCGTCACCCCGATCCTTTTATCATACCGTGGTATGCGTTCTTTAAGCTGCTTTTTGATCTGCTTTCTGTACCACGATACAAAATGATTACGCGCATCGGCCTTTTTACTTTCCGCAAGCTCAAAATAGCCGTGCCATAAACGCAGCGGTGTCGCTTTCTGTGAACTTACTGACTTAACTTCAGCATCATCAACTATTTTCAAGCGATAACTTTTGCCAAGATACAGGAATCCCTGACCGTTAACGAACTCCCTCTTTGGCTTTTCTCTGTTCAGGGACTTCTTTTGGTGCAGTTTCTGATAAATCCAGATCTTCTTTTCAGAAATGAACTTTTCGATATCAACTAATTCTGCTTGATAGGGGGCCGTCACCACAATCATTCCATCCCGTTCGATGGAGATCCCGACAGACCTCCGGTCAGACCTCCTCAGTCTATATTCAAGACTGTCCATCTTTGCCGTTGTGATCACGATTTGATCAACCTCAAATGCAGGGCCTTTGCCAGTTCCACAAATCGATCCGCAAGCCTTTCCTGTTTTTCAAATGGAATGAGGTTGCGATCATCCACTTCGTTTATGATCCACGTTCTCAACAGGTCCTGCGCGTGCCTGCTTCGCCAGAAGTCAACCACCCTGATTTCCTGCCGGATGTGTTCCACCATATCCACAACCGCTTCACAGAAATCCTTCATTTTTTGTTCATCAGGTTTTTTTCTGTATTCATCGAGCAGGATTCCCAGGAATGGCGCCTGGGTCTTGGGATCTAATCCTGTCTGATCTTCTTCACGGCCCTTTCTTGTTTCCCGTATGAATTTTCTAAGTTCTTCGGCCAGGGCTTCCCAGTTGTCACGAAAGGCATCAAGGATTTCCTTTAATCTTTCACTGAGCTTTTTGTAAAAAGCAGGATCTTCGTTGTAGTGTTTTTCAATATGAAACCTGACGGCATGTTCCATTTCCAGGGCCTGTGACTTTTTGGATTTGACGGCCCCCACTTCCTTTTCAAAGTCCTTATCCAAAATGGATATAGGCGGGACCTTTGGGTCAACGCCCTGTGCAACGATGTGCTCATCAATCAACTGTTTTACTTTATTGCCCACCCCTGCGATGTTGAGTTGTGAGTCCCGATAACGGTTAGCTGCGGTTTTGTTGATGAATCCAATGTATCTCTATTCTTTCGGGCAGTGACCAAAAACCGTGTTTCTTCATCCA
>DAOVOU010000098.1 GCA_030629475.1 Desulfobacterales bacterium
AATGTCATGCACACATTCGGTATCCGAACATAAACCAAACACGCCACAGTTATCTTGCAAGGATTTCATGGGTTTTCCCTCACTTATTGGGTTCATTGGCTTTGTCGTGTTTGTTGTGTTTGTCGGGTTAACCCAATAAACCCAATAAACTCAATGAACTCAACAAACATTATATCTACTTGATATCCCCATGGTATCTCTGAAGAGACTTCACCCGGCCATGACCCTGCTGGTAAGCTGCAATCCCCCTGGCAGCGGCAATGGCAGCGGCTGTTGTGGTAATGTATGACACCTTATACTTGATCGCGGCCTTGCGGATATAGGAATCGTCGTGCTTGCTCAGTTTGCCGCTGGGTGTGTTGATGATGAGCTGAATCTCCACGTTTTTTATTCCGTCAACAATGTTGGGACGACCCTCGTGCATCTTGCGGATCGGCTCGGACTCAATGCCGTGGGCGGCCAGGAACCTGTGAGTCCCTTCAGTCGCCTTGATCTTAAAGCCAAGTTCGTCAAACCGCCTGCCTACTTCCAGGACGGCGTCCTTGTCTTTTTCGGATACGGTGATAAGTACCGTCCCTTCAGAAGGAAGCAATTGTTGAGCCGCCTCCTGGGCCTTATAAAAGGCGAGACCAAAACGGTCCGCAAGCCCGAGGACTTCGCCCGTGGATCGCATCTCCGGTCCCAGGAGCGGGTCAACCTCCGGGAACATGTTAAAGGGGAAAACCGCCTCCTTGACGCCAAAGTGAGGTATCGATTTAGGCTTGATATCAAGGTCAGCAAGCTTTTTCCCCAGCATGAGCTGGGTGGCCAGCCGGGCCATGGAAATGTTGCAAACCTTTGAAACCAGGGGCACCGTCCGGGAGGCACGGGGATTGGCCTCAAGGATGTAGACGACATCATTTGCTATGGCATACTGGATGTTCATCAGACCGATCACACGGAGTTCCACGGCGATCTTTTTCGTATACTCATAAATCGTATCGATGTGTTTGGCAGGGATACTGATGGGGGGAATCACACAGGCCGAGTCACCAGAGTGGACTCCGGCCAGCTCGATATGTTCCATCACAGCAGGCACAAAGGCGTCCGTGCCGTCTGAAATGGCATCTGCTTCGGCCTCAATGGCGTTTTCCAGGAATTTGTCAATCAAGATCGGTCGCTCAGGCGACACATCCACTGCCGCGGCCACATAGTGCTCAAGCATCTCCTCGTCGTGGACAACCTCCATGGCCCGCCCCCCAAGGACGTACGAGGGTCGGACCATGAGAGGATAGCCGATTCTTTCAGCCACATCAAGGGCCTCTTTTAGGGTACTCGCCATGCCTGATTCAGGCTCGGGGATGCCGAGCTTTCTCATCATCTTGCGAAAGCGATCCCGGTCCTCGGCGAGATCTATGGTCTCAGGGGAAGTGCCAATGATCTTGACACCAGCCTCGGCCAGTTCATTGGCAATATTCAAGGGGGTCTGCCCGCCGAACTGGACGATCACCCCTTCTGGCTTTTCCTTCTCGTAGATGCTCAAGATATCTTCGACCGTGAGTGGCTCGAAGTAGAGCTTATCTGAGGTGTCGTAGTCGGTTGAGACGGTCTCAGGGTTACAGTTGACCATGATCGACTCGAACCCCTCGTCGCGCAGTGCAAAGGCAGCGTGAACACAACAGTAATCAAACTCGATCCCCTGCCCGATACGGTTAGGCCCGCCGCCCAGGACCATGATCTTGCGTCTCTTGCTCGTTTCCACCTTGTCAGGGGCATTGTAGGTGGAGAAATAGTAGGCAGCATCCTCCACACCGCTCACCGGCACAGGCTCCCACGCCTGGACCACGCCCAAAGAAGTGCGCCGCTGCCTGATGTCCATTTCAGGGATACCGAGGATCTCAGACAGGTACCGGTCTGAAAACCCGTCTTTCTTGGCCTGCACCAGCAGCTCGTCGGGCACAGCGTTGCCCTTGTATTTCAGGACCTTCTCCTCAAGTGCCACCAGTTCCTTCATCTGCTCAATGAACCAGGGCTTAATAAAGGTCCGCTCATAAAGCGTATCCACGCTGGCTCCCTTTCTGAGGGCCTCGTACATGATGAATTGCCGCTCGCTCGACGGCTCGGCCAGCAGATCCATCAATTCATTGAGCGGTTTATCATTAAAGTCCCTGGCAAAACCCAGCCCGTAGCGACCGTTTTCCAGGGATCGAATCGACTTCTGAAAGGCCTCCTTGTAATTCTTGCCAATGCTCATGACCTCGCCCACAGCGCGCATCTGTGTGCCCAATCTATCTTCAGAGCCCTCAAACTTTTCAAAGGCCCACCGGGCAAACTTTACCACCACATAGTCGCCCCACGGCGCATACTTGTCCAGGGTACCCTCTCGCCAGTAAGGAATCTCATCGAGCGTCATGCCTCCCGCCAACATGGCTGAGATAAGGGCGATGGGAAAACCAGTGGCCTTGGAGGCAAGGGCCGAAGAACGGGAGGTCCTCGGATTGATTTCAATCGCCACCACACGGCCGGTCTTGGGGTCATGGGCAAACTGTATGTTGGTGCCGCCGATGACCTTTATAGCCTCGACAATGTCATAGGACCATTTTTGAAGCCGCTCTTGCAGTTCAGGGTCGATCGTGAGCATGGGGGCAGTGCAATAGGAGTCGCCCGTGTGTACGCCCATGGCGTCAACATTCTCTATGAAACAAACGGTAATCATCTGGTTCTTGGCATCCCGGACGACTTCCAGTTCCAGTTCCTCCCACCCCAGGACCGACTCTTCCACCAGCACCTGACCCACGAGGCTTGCCGAGATGCCTCGACTGGCAATGGTTCGCAGTTCTTCCACATTGTACACCAGGCCGCCGCCGGTTCCTCCCATGGTGTAAGCAGGACGGATGACTACCGGGTAGTCGAGTTCAGCGGCAATCTTTTCAGCCTCCTCTACGCTAAAAGCCGGTTTGCTCCTGGGTATCTCGATACCGAGCCGGTTCATGGTGTCCTTGAATGCAATCCGGTCCTCGCCGCGCTTGATGGCATCGACCTCAACACCGATTATCTTTACCCCGTATTTTTCGAGCACGCCCGTCCGGGCCAGCTCTGAGGAAAGGTTCAGGCCGGACTGGCCGCCCAGGTTGGGAAGCAGAGCGTCCGGCTTCTCTTCTTTTATGATCTCTGTCATGGTCCGGAGGTTCAAAGGTTCAATATAGGTCACGTCGGCCATGCCAGGGTCGGTCATGATGGTCGCCGGGTTGGAATTGACCAACACAACCTCATAACCCAGTTTGCGAAGGGCCTTGCATGCCTGGGTGCCGGAATAGTCGAACTCACAAGCCTGGCCTATGACAATGGGCCCGGAACTAATAATCATGACTTTCTTGATGTCATCACGTCTTGGCATAAAGTTGTCCCTTCAAATTAACCTGTAGACCCTTTTCTCGCAAGTACTCCTTAACCTCACCGATGCTAAAAATGCGATAGTGAAAAACCGAAGCAGCCAACAGAATCTGAGCGCCTCCCTGGACAACGGCCTCATAAAAATGCTCCAGGGTTCCAGCGCCACCTGAGGCAACCACCGGCAGGTCAACAGCATCTGAAATGGCCCTTGTAAATTCCAGATCGTAGCCAGCCTGGGTTCCGTCACCATCCATACTTGTCGGCAGGATGGTCCCGGCACCCAGTTCCTGGCATTTTTTGGCCCAGGCCACAGCATCCTTTCCTACGGGTTTGGTGCCACCTGAGACAACCAGCTCAAATCCGGATGCCATCTCCTTGTTCCGTCTGGCATCAACGGCTACAGTCACCTTCTCCGAGCCAAACGCCTTTGCTGCTTCTGCGACCAGGTCCGGATTCTTCACGGCAGCACTATTCATGGAAACATTGTCAGCACCAGCCTCCAAAACCGATTCGATGTCCTCCAGACTTTCGATGCCGCCACCCACTGTCAATGGAATGTCTATAACCGATGAGACGTTCTTAACCCATTCCAACCTGGTCTTGCGGTTTTCCAGGGTTGCCGCGATATCCAGCATGGCCAACTCGTCGGCCCCTTCCTTTTGATACAAGGCTGCGTTTTCTACAGGATCCCCTGCGTCCTTCAAATCCACAAAATGAATTCCCTTCACTACCCGGCCCTCTTTCATGTCCAGGCAGGGCATGATTTTGATTGTCTTCATACTATACTCCTTTGCCTCAACAAATGATCCACAATCACCAACCTCACCATGGCCTCGCACACAGGCACAATCCTGGGAATGGCGGAAATGTCGTGCCGACCCCTAACGGAGATGGTCGTGGGTTTCATATTGATGTCCACCGTACGCTGTTCCTTTTCAATGGAGGAAATGGGCTTTATGGCAGCCCTTAGCACAATGTCATCACCATTTGAAATACCTGCCAGGATACCACCGGAACGGTTTGTTACAAATCCTTTGGGTGTGATCTCGTCATTGCATTCAGAACCGAGCAGCCGGGCCGCGGCCAGGCCCACACCGATTTCAACAGCCTTCACAGCCCCTATACTCATGACGGCCTTTGCAAGGTCGGCATCGAGTTTATCAAATACAGGTTCCCCTAATCCAGCAGGACAGCCCTTAGCCAGTACCTCTACGATCCCCCCGGCCGAATCTCCGGATTTCTTGATCTCATTAATCCTTTCCTGCATATGGCCGGCTGCATCCAGGTCTGGAACAAGAAACGGATTTTTGTCTATGACGTCCAGGTCCACCCGTTCCGCCCTGACCCCTGCAAGCTCCAGGGTATAGGCCCTTACCAGGATCTCCTCCCGGTCCAGTACCTTCCTGGCAATAGCACCTGCCGCAACCCTAACTGCTGTTTCCCTGCCAGAGGCCCTCCCACCGCCTCTGTAATCGCGTATCCCGTATTTCTTTTGATAAGTGAAGTCACCATGCCCCGGCCTGAAGACGTCCTTGATCGTCTCGTACGATTTGCTATCTATATCCTTGTTGTAAATAATGAGTGAGATAGGAGTTCCGGTGGTCATTCCTTGAAATGTGCCGGAAAGGAGCTCAACTTGATCCGGTTCCCTTCTTGGTGTGCTTGAAGGCGCGCTTTTGGGTCTTCTTCTGTCCAGGTCTTCCTGAATGTCAGATTCGCTAAGGGGCAAGTTAGGTGGACATCCGTCGATAATCACCCCCAGGGCCTTTCCATGGGACTCACCCCAGGTAGTAACCTTAAAGACCTGTCCAAATGTGTTACCGGCCATTTAACCCCCATACTTTCCTATCGAAGCTTCGCCTCAAACTGACGAGGCAAGAAGTCCATAAGAAAATCCGAAATCCGAATATCGTACTGTTCTCAAGGCGTAAGCCGCAAATCCGTACTGTTTTCAAGGCGTGAGCCGCAAACAAATTCGAATAACCAAAATTCCAATGCTCAAAACCAAGAAGGCTTTGCCCGAGGCAGGCAGCTTTGGCTGTTTTGAATTTTGAACATTTGAATTTTGATATTGTTTCGGATTTCGAATTTCGAATTTCAGAGCAGCAGAGTTTGATTTCACCGCAAAAACTTGACACATTTGTTTAGTTTTCACCTTATGAAGACAGCTATTCTCTGAACGATCTTATCAAGGACCTGGTCAATGCTCTTAGATGTGGTGTCCACAGAGAAATCCATGGCCTCTTGATAAAAAGGCCCCCTGAATTCCAAAACCTCTTCTATTTCTTTGTACGGGTCCTTTCCGGTCAGGCTTGGTCTCTGTTGGTCGGTCCTTTTATCCCGACGCATTCGTTCAAGGATGGTCCGGGTTGTGGCCTCAAGCAAAACGACTACTCCGTTTTTCTTGAGATTCTCCACGTTCTCGGGGTCCAGGATGGCACCTCCGCCCGCGGCAATCACGCAATTCTTACGGGACGATACCTCGCGGATCGCCTGCTTTTCCTGTGCCCGAAAAAAGGCCCAACCTTCCCTTGCCACCATATCGCTAATCGGCCTTTTGACCTTTTTTTCGATGTAGTCATCCGTGTCACAAAATGCCTTTCCGAGCCTTTTGGAAAGGGCCACCCCCACGGACGTCTTACCAGTACCCCTGTATCCGATCAGGACAATGTTCATGGCCTCATTCCCGATCATAGGATTCTCTCGCCCGCTCCTTGCAGTCGCTTGAGCACACAGAGACCGCGGAGAAGATTTTTGAGCAAGGCAATCGGAACCCCCACGCGTAGCGTTGCAGCTTGAGCAGATTTCCCCTCTCAGGAAATCTGCTCAAAAACTCTGAGACTCTGCGGGCTCTGTGAGAGACAAGAAGCCAGGGTGGTTATTGACTAACTCAAAGACTCCAGCTTTTCCCAAAAATCCGGAAACGATTTTTTGACACAAGCAGGATCCTTAATGGAAATGCCCTCTATGGCCAGGCCTGCTATGGCAAAACTCATGGCGATCCGGTGGTCGCTGTAGCAGTCTATTTCGGCCCCGTGTGTAGGTATGCCCTGAACAAGCATTTCATCGGCCTTTTCTTCAGCCCTTGCTCCGATTTTTTGAAGCTCATGGGTCAAAGCCGCGATCCTGTCCGATTCTTTAATGCGCAGATGCCCTATGTTTTTCAGGATTGTCTTTCCCTTTCTGAAGGCACAAACAATAGCCAGAGCCGGGACCATATCGGGCACATCATGAAGGTCGAAAGAAAGATCCGCATGGTTGGACAACGGCCCGGTGATCTCCAGCCCCTTGCGAGATGCACTGACCTTGCATCCCACGGTCTCAAGGATATCTGCAAAACGCAGGTCTCCCTGCACAGACCCCCCCTTGATATTTGGTATCCTGACCGTGCCCCCGCAGATGGCGGCCGCGGCCATAAAATAGGTGGCACTTGAAACATCACCTTCCACAACATATTCTGTGGGTCGATATTTCTGACGGGCCTTGACCAGGAACGATTTGTCTTCTGTCACCGAGACTTCCACTCCAAACCGGGCCATCACATCTAAGGTCATCTCAACGTAAGGCCGTGACGGGAGCGATCCCAGCACCTCGATCTCGGTATCCCTTCTGGCATAGGGGGCTGCCAGAAGAAGCGATGACAGATACTGGCTGCTGAGCCCGCCTGCCAGTGCGGTCTTTCCGCCGGCAATGCCTGCTGCGTGCACTTCTACTGGAGGACACCCGTTTTCCTCAATACACACGGCATTTGACCCAATATTTTTCAACGCATCGAGCAGGGGCTGGATCGGCCTCTGGCGCATGCGAGCGTTGCCATCGAGCACAAAGGTCCCATGCCCTAAAGAAACTGTGCCTGTCAGGAGCCGGAGCCCGGTTCCGTTGTTTCCCAAATAGATGGCCCCTGAAGGGGTGGCCAGTTTTCCGCCGGTCCCCAGAACGGTCAGGTCAGAGCCTTGGAACCCGATAACCGCCCCCAGCAGGTTAAGGCCTTTGATCAAATACTCGGTGTCTTCAGAAATCAGGGGACCAGTAACAAAAGACTGGCCCTTGGCAAGGGACGCAGCGATCAGGGCCCTTTGGGTGTAACTCTTTGAGCCTGGCACACGCACCGTGGCATCAATTCCCTTTATAGGCTTGATCTGCTTCAT
>DAOVOU010000147.1 GCA_030629475.1 Desulfobacterales bacterium
AAGGAGAAGTGCATGGGACAGACAAAGATCACCATATTGTGCGAGAACACTGCTGGGGGACCGATGGGGTTGACCGGAGAACACGGCTTTTCGGCCCTGCTTGAAAAAGACGGACAAAGAATCCTTTTTGATACAGGCCAGGGCATGTCCCTTGCCAATAACGCACAGGTACTAGGAATCAATCTGACGCAAGTCAAGACGGTTATTCTCAGTCACGGCCATTATGATCATACCGGGGGCCTCCCGGCTGTGCTGTATCCGCCTCGGGGAGTCGAGGTCATTGCCCATCCAGACATTTTTTCAAAGAAATACGCTGAACTAGAAACACGTGCTGGTAAACAGAGAATTTTCATTGGCATCAAATATTCCCAAGACTATCTGGAAGGGGCACTGCAAGCCCGATTCAACATGATACGGGAGTTTTCCGAAATCGCGCCGGGAATCTTCTTTTCAGGGGAAGTCCCGAGAGAGACGGACTTTGAACACCCGGACAAAAGGCTCAAGGTAAAGCATAAGGGGAAGATCACTGACGACCCCCTATTGGACGATATCAGTCTCTTGATCGAAACGGATCAGGGACCCGTCATCCTGCTTGGATGTGCCCATTCCGGGGTGGTCAACATCATGAATCATTTTTCGGCAAAAACGGGACACAAGAAGTTTCATGCCGTCATCGGAGGCACGCATTTAGGCTTTATGAGGGGGTCTGGTCAGCAGCTGGAAAAGTCTATGGATGCATTTGACGACTATGCAGTGGACGTCATTGCCGTCTCCCACTGTACCGGACAGGAAGCCGCGGCTGTGTGCTACAACAGATTCAAGGACCGGTTCGCCTTTGCCTGTGCCGGTTGGAGCAAGGTGTTCTGATGAATGAGGTGCAAAAAAATGCAACATACCGCAAAGATTATGATAGATGGGAAAACCTTTGAACTACCCATTATCACAGGTTCTGAGGGGGAAAAAGCCATTGATATTTCCAGGTTGCGGCAGGAGATCGGCCTCGTCACGTATGATCCCGGCTTTGCTAGTACAGCCAACTGTCAAAGCAGCATTACCTTTTTGGACGGGGAAAGGGGAATCCTCCGTTACCGGGGCATTCCGGTTGAGCAACTTGCGGAACATTCCAGGTTTGTAGAGACGGCCTACCTGTTGATAAACGGCGAGTTGCCCACCCAAAAAGAGCTAACCCGCTTTTCGGTGCTGCTAAACGACCATTCCCTGGTCCATGAAGATATGCGGGCCTTTTTTGAGCACTTTCCCCGATCGGCCCATCCCATGGGCATTCTTTCCTCTATGGTCAACGCACTGCGAGCCTTCTATCCTGAAATCCCTGAGAGAACAGAAGAAGAGGAGATCAATATCACTGTCACCAGGCTTCTGTCTAAAGTGAGGACTATGGCGGCCATGTCCTATAAGATCTTCAGAGGCCACAAGGTCATTTACCCGAGGGAAGACCTCCCTTACGCAGCGAATTTTTTGAACATGATGTTTGACTCCCCCGTCCGGCGTTATGTCATCGATAAGGATCTCGTCAAGGCCCTGAACGTCTTCTGGATACTCCATGCCGACCACGAACAGAATTGTTCTACGGCTGCCGTCCGATTGGTGGGAAGCGCAAAGGTCAATCTATACGCGGCCATTTCGGCCGGCATATGCGCCCTGTGGGGCCCTTTGCACGGCGGCGCCAATCAGGCCGTTGTGGAAATGCTCGGCCAGATACATGAAAATGGCGGTGATTGGGCCCCTTTCATAGCCCGAGCCAAGGACAAGAATGATCCTTTTCGGCTCATGGGTTTCGGTCATCGGGTCTACAAAACGTATGATCCAAGGGCCCGTATCATGAAGAAGGCGTGCGACAAGGTCTTGGGCAAATTGACACGACATGATCCCATGTTGGATATTGCCCGGAGGTTGGAAGAGGTGGCCTTAAAGGATCCGTACTTTATCGACCATCACCTCTATCCGAACATAGATTTTTACAGCGGTGTTCTGCTGCGGGCTATTGGTATCCCTCTTAATATGTTCACGGTCATGTTTGCCATCGGACGTTTACCCGGATGGATCAGCCAGTGGAAGGAGAGTATTGAGGATCCCAACTGGAAAATCCAGCGCCCCCGCCAGATATATATTGGGCCAAATGAGAGAGATTATGTGCCCATAGAAGAGCGGGGCTAGTTTCCGTCCGGAAATACGCCAAACTCCTTCCCCCTGGACAAGCCTTATCCCCCTGGGCTTAGCCTGTCCTCGGAGGTATCCATGATCTCCTGTTCTATGATGTTGTCTGGTACTGGGGTGACTTGCCTTTCTAACCGAGAAACCTCCTCCTTGAGAATTTTTATTTGCTTTTCTAATATTGCCATTCTTGTTTGGTAAATGGCCCGATCTTTCTTCAGGAAAGTCTCCAATTCTTCCTTGTCTACCTTACTTTGTCCTTCCTCTTGTATGGTATCAACAACCTGAACGACTCCGGCCAATACTCCATTAAGATTTTCAACGGACTTCTTCTGCTCCCGAAGTTCATTACCCAATGCAGTCAAAGTCTTGATATATTCAGCAGACTGCCTTTCAAGGTTCTTTGCCAAACTGTCAACGGACTTCTTCTGCTTGCCCAAATCCTTTCGTAGCGTTGCAACAGTATCGGCAACTTTAGAAGAATGTTTTTTCAGAGCCTTTTCCAGTGCCTCCTTGCCTATTTTCGATACAGTCACCTTCTGGATCGCGCGCTCGTCTTTTTGTATGGCTTGTTTCATCGAAACAGACGTTTTCTCCAGAGCGGATAACCTGCCGGCTAACGCTTTGAACTCCTCTGACAGGGATGCTACGTTACCGATTATTTCTTGAGACAACGCCTGGAGATCTATAGACCCGCTCCTCTTTATCTTACCGAGCTTGTCGTTCAGGTCCAAATAGGAAAACACCAGGAGCGCACAAATTAGGCATGGGACTAATATGAATAACAGGTTCATTCTGTGACCCAGTCTCTGGATCTCTGAATCCCGCCGCAAATCCCTTATTTCATCTTCAGAAGAAAAACCCGGGGGTTCTTCGTCTATGCGGATTTCTCTTGCAAGACCGATTTCGTCCTTTTCGTCTTCTTCCGTCATCTTTGCAGAATCCGGTTTTCGTCTCGGTAGATTGTCTTCACTCATGCAAGGCTTCCTTATGTATTCTTTCCTTTCTCAAACAGTAGGCGTTCACACGTTCAGAGTTCACCGTTCAGGGTTACCTTTCTTTCGTTGACCTTGATCGTAGGCCAGCAAGTATTTGATGAAACCACGCATGGTAGCGCGCGTGCGTCCGGCATGATCATAAACATCCTGAAACTCAGCTTTCGTTATGTGGTGAACCCTGAACCTCTGAACCGTGAACCCGTGAACGGTTACCTCAAACAGCCCGTGCCAGGGTCAGGACATCCACAAATTTTGCGCCGGCCTTCATCAAGACCCGAGCACACTCATTCACAGTGGCACCGGTTGTGTAGACGTCGTCCACCAGGAGGACCTTCCGACCCTTTATTCTCTCCGGATGGCGCACGGAAAAGGCCCCTTTGATGTTTTTCTGACGTTCTGCACGGCTGAGGCTGGTCTGAGGTTCTGTCCAGCGGCTGCGGGATAATGTGAGGCCGTCCAGGGAGATTCCTTCCTGTTTTGCCCATCTCCTGATCAAAAGGTGCGCTTGGTTGAATCCCCGTTTTCGGAGGCGCTTCACGTGCAGCGGCACCGAAACAAGGAGATCTATGGTATTGATATCCCAGAATCGAAAAAATGTCTCTCTGGCAAGGGCGCTCAATGGCCGGGAAATGGACGTCTTCTTTCGGTATTTAAGCAGATGAATGGCCTCCATAAGGCTCCCGTCATATATTCCAAAGGCCCTTGCCTTTCTATAATATTTCTTTCCAAGGAGGCACTCAGAACAGGTGTGGTTATCTCCTTCCCGAGAAATAAAGGGTAGGCCGCACCTTGAGCAAAAAGGGGAAGCAATTGGTAGAAGGCCTTCCCGGCACGACTCACAGAAGTACGGGATGGTAAGATCAGAGACCGGATCGGAGGCATCCGTGCTAATAGAAGCCTCTCGGGAATCATAATAGGTACTGCATATGAGACACCTGGGTGGGAAAATAGCGTACACAAAGGGCCGCGACAGTCTTTGTAACAAGGAAGGCATAAGCTTTCATCTATCATTTATCATTTATCATTTATCATTGGTCATTGGTCAATAACTGAGTGCCTAAAGTGAACTAAAGTGAACTAAAGTGAACTAAAGTTTTAAGGTAAGTGTTCACACCTTCTATTTTGTCATTTCGAGCGTATACGGATGCGAAGCTATTCATAGGGTGTTTTCGTGATTATTCCTTCGCGTGTTTGGTTCGCCCTTTTTCCAGCTATGTTAACCGCTCTATGACAGCCTCTGCAAATTCAGAGCATCTCACTTCCTGGCTGCCCGGCATCTGGCGGGCCAGATCGTACGTTACCAAGGCGTCGGAAATGCTTTTCCGGACGGCCTGTTCAATGGCCGAAGCTGCCTCCATCCATCCCAAATACTCGAGCATCATAACCCCGGACAAGATCAATGATATGGGATTTGCCTTGTCCTGGCCGGCATACCTCGGAGCCGTGCCATGGGTCGCCTCGAAAAGCGCACAATTATCTGCAAGATTGGCCCCGGGGGCCATCCCGAGGCCCCCTACCTGGGCGGCGAGGGCATCAGAGAGATAGTCCCCGTTCAGGTTAGGGGTAGCAATAACATGGTATGCCTCCGGCCTAAGCAGCACTTGCTGAAACATCATATCAGCGATCCTGTCTTTGATCATCACCTTACCCGGTGGCGCTTTTCCGTCGGGATCTAACCCGCCATCCGACTCAACCACGATATGGTCTCCGAACATCTCACGTGCCACTTCATAGCCCCATTTCATGAAGGCCCCTTCAGTATACTTCATGATATTTCCCTTGTGTACCAAGGTCACACTGGGAAGGTCATGGTCCAGGGCATATTGGATCGCCCTTGCCACCAGGCGCCTTGAAGCCCTTCGACTCATCGGCTTCACGCCAATGGCCGAATCCTTGGCCACGTGAACCCCCATTTGATCCCTCAGAAAGGCAATGACCGCCTCGGCTTCCCTGCTTTCAGCTTCCCATTCGATCCCGGCATAGACATCTTCTGTATTTTCCCGAAATACTACCATGTTAACCCTTTCAGGGTGCGTCACCGGGCTAGGAACACCTCTGATGTACCGAATGGGCCTAACACAGGCATACAGGTCGAGTCTTTGTCGCAACGCGACATTGATACTGCGAATCCCCTCCCCCACCGGCGTGGTCAATGGCCCCTTGATGGCGACCACGTGATCCTTTATCGCCTGAAGCGTCCTCTCGGGAAGCCATTCACCTGCTTCTCGGTAGGCCCTCTCCCCTGCCAATACCTCCAACCATATGATCCTGCGACGGTCTCTGTAGGTAAAACTGATGGCAGCATCCAGGATACCCTTAGCAGCAGCCCAGATGTCAGGGCCGATCCCGTCTCCTTCAATAAACGGAACAATGGGCTTGTCCGGAACCCGAAGTACACCCTCTGGTGTCACGACAATCCGGTCTGTTTCAGGCTGGCATTTTTCCTTGCTATCTGTTTTCACATACCCCCACAAGCAGAATGAAAGACCAGACAAACTTATCACGAAAACACGGAAGTACGAAAACACGAAAATGTGTTGAGAGGCTTTCTACGCTTCCTTTTCTATGTCCGCGAGTACAATACCAAATAACGATTCCCTTGAAATAAAGAGACCACTTATCACGATTTTCCCTTTCGTGTTTTCGTGAAGATTGTTTTAGATCTCCAAGAATCTTAGTAGCGTGGGGGCTCTGTCCCATAGGCGCTAAGTTATTTTGTAAACATTCACAGGTTGCATTTATGCCGTACGGGGGTGTTCTGAAAGATGAACGTCGAACATCGAACATTCAACGTCGAATGAAAAACGAATATCCAATACCGAACATTCAACGGCTATTTCTGTTTCTTCATCTTTTCCCATTCAACGTTCGATGTTGGACGTTCGATGTTCGATGTTCATTTTTTTCAGTAAACCTTCCACAGTCCATCCGGTGCAAAAATAACTTAGCGCTTATGGGGC
>DAOVOU010000198.1 GCA_030629475.1 Desulfobacterales bacterium
GGGGATTTTCAATAATGTTGATGTGTCCCAGCGGCTGCCGAAGTTGGCGCTTAACTATCTCCATAGCAGCTAAGATCTGGGCTACTTTCGCCTTCCCTATCCCCTTAACACCTAACAAATCCTCCAAGTTGCAGTCATCAACCCGTTAAGCCCGCCAAACTTGTTTATCATGTCCCTGGCAAGGGCGATGGCATTCTGCCCCTGACGGCCTGTTCTGAGAAGAATAGCCAGCACCGCGGCATCACTCAGGGCCCCCGCACCCTTTTCCAATAGCATTTCCCTGGGCCGATCCCCTTCAGGCCAGTCCTTTATGTGAAGATTATCTTTCACCTTATCTCTCTTTTCCATTTGCCACCAATTTATTTCTTAATACTCCGTCCACTTCAAGCGGGGTTCCTCTTGTTGACGCCCCCACTGGTTGAAGAAGAAAGGGACCCCGGCAGCCAGGCACTGATTGCTCATGGCAGCCATGAAAGAAAGGCCCCTGCGGAAACCACATGATAAATACTTGAGTCAATCTTGACCTGACGGTAGATACCGCAGGGCTTCACAACCTGAACCACTTGTTTGCAGTTGAGAAGCCGGGAAAACCGTTGCAGCGGTTTTGACACACGGGTATCGTTCAATTTGACCTCTGTCATCATCCACGGTGTATTGTCTCGCGTAATTAGGGCATCAACCTCGCGCTTTTCCCTGTCCCGCAGGTACCACAACCTGAATTCTCCCAGCCCAAAATCGGTCCAGATATGGCATGCCTTAAGAAGATGGGACATAATAAAATTCTCAAACATAGCCGCTTCATCCCGGACTTCCGACCAATCCCAGAAATAATATTTCTGTCCCCGTTTGATCGCCCTTTGCAAACGCCGGCTATATGGTCTTACGCCATAGATATAATAAAGCCGCTCTAAAGTGGCAATCCACCCCCTCACTGTCTCAAAGGCAATACCAAGATCCTCTCTCAGTGAATTCATGGATAGCGGAGTGGCGATGCGAGGGTTGAGCAACTGGACCAGGTACTCAAGCCGGTCCAGGTCTTCTATACGGGTTAAATCCCGCACATCTTCATGTGTGATCCGTTCGCGCCGGGAACGCAGCCATCTTCCGTGAAATGTTTGTTCCTGTTTCAGGTAAGGCTCGGGAAATCCCCCAAGGTTTAACAGGGGATCAATATCTCTATCTATTATTTCGCCATTGGCAAAAAGCTTCCAACCTTCCTCCGGTCCCGTAAGAGAATCTTGCATTGTTATTCCTTGAACTTCTCCAAGGGAAATGGGATGCATTCGATAAAGAAAATAGCGACCCAGCAGGCTGTCGCCACCTTTTTGATACAAATCCAAACGTCCGCTGCCTGTCACCCAAATGGCCGCGTCATCCCCATGTTCATCATAAAACCCTTTCAGCCAGGATTTGAATCGACGCATCTTGTGCAATTCATCAAAAATGATCATTGGCCGTTTGTCTGGCCGCCGCCATTCTGCCAACAGGTCTTCCCCGCTGAATATCCTTTTGCGATGACTGGCAATATCCCAGTTAAGACACACGCCTTTGTCCTGCCAGGTTTCCAGCGTCTGTTTGGCCAAGGTCGTTTTGCCCACCTGCCGGGGACCCGCCAAAAACATCATCTTTTCGGGCGGATGCGATTCTTTAAGCCACCTCATCAAGCGCCTTTTCATGTCCAACATTGTTAGATAATGGTATAAAATTGTCAAGACATTTTCAGATGATCATCTAACTTTTTCAAATCCTTTGCATCCAGTTTTTTCAGCATGCTTCTTTGATTGTGGATATTTCCGGCAATGTTCCGGTTTTACATCGTGAATTCGGCAGATGTACTTGTTCCTTTTTGGTAGCTTTCTCAACCAGGGACATCTATTGACATCATCTCCTGTTCTTGGACTAATCCAAATATCATAAACAAATTGACCATCACCCAATAATATTGGGTCAACCCATTCCAATATATCTTCTCTCCCTTTTTCCTCCCAGAGTTGGACATCCTCGATGGATTTGTCAATTTCTTTAGATACCTCTTCAAGGGGCTTGTCTGACACAAAAGAAGATAGGCTAAAGGGCCTTAATTCGTCGGACTGTGCCTTTTTTGTCAGTTCTGCAATTATTTCGGAATATTCTGGGAGCATATATGGAATTTAGGGGGCAGTTCGTTACCGGTAATTCCAATACCACATAGAATAATCCGCAAGTATTTGATAGTTACTTGAATTTCTATCAACAGCTTCTAAATCTGCTAACGGCAAAGTGAACTGTTTCTTATCAGATATACGTTCAACGTTAACCAGGATACCGTCATCAACATCATCATCCTCATCAAAGCCGAGGATCTTGTACTTGTCTGTGCATGAAGGATGTGTCTTTTTTAATTCCTCGTACTCTTTGTCGTCTCCCGGACCGAAGATATAATACTCTTCCCATCTAAAATCATCCATGCCAGTAACCAAACCAGAAAAATCAATATTTTCTGTTAGATAGACAAGATACTTTTCCAGATTGCGATCATTAACTTCCATTTCTTCCTCATTTTCCTCCTCGTTTTCTTCATCAATAGCTATACCTAAAATGGCCTGAACCCTCTCGATTTGTTCATCAACATTGCTTTCCTCGACAATTTCGGTTACGATTTTTTTCTTCGCGGTCTTTTTTTTCTTTTTCTCTTTTGTCTTCTTTTTCTTTGATTTCTTGCCCATACCTATCCTCCTTCATATATCAAACAGTTAAATGTTCTATAATTTCTTCAAGATTTTCAGAAGAGTCTTCTTCACCTCCATCACCCTCACCCCAACCCTCTCCCGTCGAGGGAGAGGGAGCTTTTTGGTCTTTCACTCCGATTCCCCTACTTGTTTACTTTAGAGACGGAGAAAGAACGCGGTCCTTCAAGACCTTTTCTTTATAGGCCTGAAGAAGATCGTCCTTTTTTAAGATTCCAAGAACACTTTCTGGATTATCGGGATCCGTTATCGGCAAGAAAGAAATCCGATATTTTTCAAACAAATGGAGGGCATTCTCTAAGTTGTCTTCAGCCGACAGAGTGATCACCTCTTTGGTCATGAGATCAGCCGCAATCACGGTCCCTTTTAAGTCCTCAAAATCAACCAGAGATGCTTTAAGGTCCCTTAGCGATAGGACACCCACAAGCTCTTTTTTTTGATTCAAGACGACAAAATGGGGATAAGGGGATTGCATAACCCGATCCACAATGGTCGCAAGAGGACTCCTGTCGTGCAACATTTCAAATTCTTTGATCATAAAGTCCCTGGCGAGGAGCTTCCTCAGAATTCCTACATCGTGTCCTCGTACGATGTTGATTCCCTGTTTGAGGAGCTTCATCTCGTAGGCTGAATATCCAAAGAAGACCCTGACGATGATTGTACTGGTAATACACGCTACCATAAGGGGGAGGATGATCTGATAATTGTAGGTGAGTTCAAAAATGGTGAGGATAGCTGTCATGGGGGCCAAAGTGGTCCCAGCCACCACAGCGCCCATACCCGCCAGGGCATAGTTGCTTGGGCTTAGTGCAAGACCTGGCAGAAGCTGGCCAGTGGCAAGACCCACCAGGGTGCCCAAGGTTGCCCCCAAAACCAGAGACGGGGCAAAGATGCCACCGCTCATTCCCGAACCAATAGAGAGGGAGGTGGCCAGGATTTTGGCGAATAACAATAGGACGGCCATTTTTAGGCCCAGAGAGTCGGCAAGAGCCGAATTCACCGTTTCATAACCAACACCCAGGACGTAAGGAACTTTGAGGGCGATCATTCCCAATAATAAGCCGCCAAGGGCCGGTTTGGTCCACTCAGGAATATGCAGCCGGCGAAAGAGACTATCCGTGGTATAAATCAAACGAACAAAGCCTATCGCAACAAACCCGGCCAAAAGTCCGAGCATGAGATAAACATTGAGCTCCCAATAGTGGATCAATTGGAAGGCCCCGGCTTTCAACGCTGGGAACTCCCCCCAAAAAATCCTGGATAGCATTGAAGCGATGACCGAAGAAAGAATGATATGGCTGATATAAACGATTTCGATGTCCAGGAGAATGATTTCGACAGCAAAGAGTGTCCCGGCAATGGGCGCATTGAAGGTGGCGGCAATGCCTGCGGCCGCTCCTGATGCGAGGCAAAGGCGCCGAAGATCCGGATTGAGCCGGAAAACTTGGGCCAGGGAGGAGCCAACCGATGCCCCTATCTGGACGATCGGACCTTCCCGTCCCACGGAGGCGCCGCTGCCGATGAGAAGGCTGGTTACCAAGGCCTTTAAAAAGGTCACGCGATGGCGGATGGTACTCTGCCGACTCGCCACGGAGACGATGACCTCGGGTACCCCCGGTCCTTTCGCTTCAGGAACCAAGAAAGTGATGATTGGGCCAGCAACAAGCCCGCCGGAAACGGGAACCAGGACTTTTAGCCACCAGGGGGAATGGATCAGTTTCTCAACAAAGGTGGTTCCCGAGGCCCAGAAAAGATTCTGGAAAATTTCGATCAGTGTACGAAAAAAGAGGGCTCCGGTAGCAGCTAAGATGCCAATGACAGCTGAAAAGGCGAGGAAGTATAGGTTGTGAAGCCTTTCTCGTTTCAAGTCGCCGAAAGGTCCCATTAAAAGCAGAAGAGATGTGATTTGTCATTCATAAGGCTAAGATCTTAAAATTCGTGTCAAGCCCGCCCTGCCCGCCCTGGCGCGACGCCTTCGGGACAGGCTATCACGCTTCCCAACCAGGTCTGGGCCAGGGGTGCGACATGATCGTAACAAGCTGTTGTTCCTGTAACAATAAGGAAGCAGAGGCTATAGATCTCAGTCTTTTCATGTCAGGTCTGGGCCAGGGTTTGAGGCGAAGCTTCGCTAGGAGCTTATAGCTATGGCAAAGAAATTTCCCAAACAAGAGCCCCACCTCAGGGACTATCTGGGGATGCTCTTAAAACACAAATGGATCATCCTGGCCTCCATTCTTCTGGTAGTGCCATATGCCACC
>DAOVOU010000056.1 GCA_030629475.1 Desulfobacterales bacterium
CAGAGCGTCCGGCGGTTAGGTTACAACGCAGAGCATTGTAACCAGAGTGTACAATACCTCAACAAGATTTCTCCCTTCGGTCGAAATGACATGGGGCAAGAGGGTGCGAATGGTCGCAAATTATGGTTTACCCGAGTTTTTTGAGAAGTTACCAACCCTGCGCTAAATCGTCAATCGTGTGTGAATCGTAAAACGAATAACGAATAACGAATAACAACCGGCTAAACCGGCTAAACCGGCTAAACGGACTAAACGGGCTAAACGGGCTAAACGGGCTAAACGGGCTAAACGGAATAACAAACATCAAAGGAGAAGATCATGCCACAAAGGATTTTAGTTATTGATGACGAACTCGATATGCTGATGCTGTTGAGGATGATCATTGAAGACAACACCGACTATGAGGTAGAGACGACCAATAACCCGTCCGAAGCGCTAAAAATGGTCACGGAAAACGATTATGACCTGGTCATTTCCGACCTCAAGATGCCTGGCATGGACGGGTTAGAGCTCTGTGATGAAGTTAAAGACATAAAGCCGGATCTTCCTCTGATCATGATCACGGCCTATGGTTCCCTTGAAACAGCCGATGAGGCCATGAAAAAGGGGGTTGCTGACTTCATCACCAAACCTTTCAGAAAGGACAGCATCCTCTTTACTATCAACAGGGTCCTGGAACTTGCACGGGTTCAAAGGGAAAATATCGAACTGAAAAAGAAGTTAAACGTGTGAAACTGATCCCATTCCTTCTACTGGCAAAACTTGTCGATATTCCGGCATTTGATCCAAGACCTTCCTGATGGCGTCCTTAAACATGCTATTAGGCATTTTTGCTATGCATTTTTTTCGAACGTGGGGCGGAGCATGAAAAAGCAACCTGATTATGAGATCCGTTGCAGCGATAGTTTCTCTTTCAATCCACTTTCCTGTTTCAAGCCTCTCTTTCATGAGTCCTCTCACGAAGGATTGTATACGTTCGATTTCTAGGTCATTTTGTTTTTCGATAGTTTCTTCCCTGCTTTTCACCCAAGTTTGAAGTTGTTGTGGGTCGAAAATATCAAGGTAGACTTTAAGGCTCTCCAGTATGTTTTTCTGTGAGGTGAGGTGTCTTTGCAAAACTCTTGTTCGGCTCCTTTGATACCATCCCAAAATGATTAGCCCTATAAGGAGTATGATAGTATTTGCTATTTCCATTAACATTTTCCTTTCCCGGATTTCGAAATCTCCCCGGAAGCACACAACCCGACTATTTGGCGAAATGGCGTCTTGGTATTCCCTTCATGGCATCCTCTGTTTTAAGGATGTCTAACCCCGTCAGGATACCTTGGGCAAGGAAAAATAGAAACTTGCTCCCTTTCCCTTTTCAGACTCCACCCAGACCTTTCCACCGTGGTTATTCACAATCCTCTCCGTCGGTTCGCTCGCTCTGCCGACTCGGCCGAATTCTAACAGATCTTCGACCAATTGTTGACCCTGGCGGACGGCACGTTCAAGACCATCAAGATACGTTTTCTGGTCTCCGCCAAGGGTTGCTTCGAGGTCTTCGCGCAAGAAGTCGGCGTAGTTGCGGATTGCTCGCAGGGGCGCTTTAAGGTTGTGGGATACCACGGAGGCGTACTGAGAGAGCTCTTCGTTGGCTGCTTCAAGTTCGTCGGCCTTTATTGCGAGATCCCTGTGCGCAAGACGTAGCTCCTCCTCTGCCTGTTTCCTGTAGGTGATGTCCCGTATTATTCCAGTGGCATGCCATTTACCTTTAATTTGTATGCCTGAAACAGATAGTTCTATCGGAATCTCTCTTCCATCCTTTCTGATGGCAGATAATTCAAGCGTTTTTCCAACAGCAACGCCTTGCCCTGTCTCCTGAAACTTCTTGAATCCCTCCTTGTAAGCTTCATGGTATCTCTGAGGACCAAGAAATGTATGTAGTTCGTTGCCAATTGCCTCTACTGTCGTATAACCAAATATTCTTTCCGCAGCAGGATTCCAATAAGAAATTTTTCCTCGATTATCCATCATAACAATGGCATCCTGGGCAGTGCCACTGATTGTTCGGTACTTCTCCTCACTCTCCCGTAGGGCCTCTTCTGCCCGTTTGCGCTCGGTGAGTTCCAGCTTCAATTGTTCGGTTGTCCTGGCCAGTTCGGCGGTACGTTCCTCAACACGCTGTTCCAGCTCATCATGAGCCTTTTGGAGCGCCGCTTCCACCAGCTTCCGGTCGGTAATGTCTCGTAAGGTATGGACACTGCCTGCCGGAATACCGTCACGATCCAGATATGTGGCTACGCTTATACTGACGTCGAGTGTCTTTCCTTGTTTGGTGTATCGACGGCTTTCAACACCAGAGAAACTCTCTCCCGCCAGCACCTTATCAATCATCGCTCGGGTTTCAGGCCAGTTCTCATGTGGGACATAATTTATTTTCTTGCCCAAAAGCTCCTCTGATGTCCACCCAAAAACCCGGGTAAATGCGGGGTTTATGTAGATACCGTTACCCTCCATATCGTAGACAACAACAGGGTCCGGACACGCCTCCAGAACCGTACGATATCTCTCCTCACTCTCCCGCAGCGCATCCTCTGCCCGCTTGCGCTGCGTGATTTCAAGAGTGACCTCGACCACACCCGCGATATCGTCATGTGCATCCCGAACTGGATAGCCGCGTACGAACCATATTCGCCCATCCGGGCTGGTCATTTCTGCTGCCTGTGGTTCACCTGTGTCACGAGCTTTCAAAAAAGGACAGCCCGGACAGGGTTTGATCCGCTGGTGAAACACCTCGTAGCAATGACGTCCTACCAATTCATCAGGAGTCGAGCCAACAGATTCGCTTGCTACCCTGTTTGCCCATATAATCCTGTGTTCCGTGTCGTGAAACACCACATCCTCTGACATGCTATCCAGGATGGCCTGTTTCTCCTGTTCACTTTCTCTGAGCGCCTCCTCAGCCCGCCGGCATTCCGCAATCCTTTGTTCTTCAATGTTAAAGACGTCCCAGAAGACACGGGCAGCGACATGATCCATCAATTTGACGCGTGGTGGCTTGGTTCGGGAGATCTCATCTTCTAATTGATCGCTACCTGTTAGCTCGATGATCATATGAAGATCTTTGAGCTTGTACAGGTCACGGTAATCCGTTGTTGTATAAATTCCCTTTTCCTGGGCATAGAGATAACGCACAGCCTTGGGATTTCTAGAGGCTACTCCGATGAGCTTCATCCGAGGCTGCCTGAGCTTTTCGGCAAATATCATGTCCATAATGGCCTTGCACCCGGAACCACCACCCACAATTGCTACGTTCAGTGTGCCAAACTGTTCCATCATTCAATCCCCGCTCAACAGGGTTCATACAAAGCGTCAGCGTACACACAAAGGGAAGACCAACTCTCAACTTTTGCACTCAATCAATGAGAACATACGCGACGCGTTGGGGTTGATTCCCGCACTGAAGAATGAAAATTTTTTGCAATTATCGATCCTCGCCAATCGGACGATTTTATTACATATAATATATAAAGGACATGGTAAGATTTGTCAAACTCTTCCGCCAAATCGCGGTGAACCAATATTCTGGAAGCCTGTCATCAGGCAAAAAGGACCGACAGAATCGTATGGATGGCGTCTACGAATCGGTTGAACTCTATCCCCTATGACCGGGGTCGATATGGGTTGATTTACCCCTCGAAAGTGTTAATATTATATTGTAATAGAAGAAACGTAAGTTCTTAATAGGTTGTGGGATTTTTTGATCCCCCCTCACCCCTGGCCCAGACCGGGATTATAGGCTTAGTAGATCAGTTTAAGCAGCTTGCGCCAGGGCAGGCCAAACCCTCTCCCCCCGTGGGGGGAGAGGGCAGGGTGAGGGGGGGAAGGAGTTCCGGTCCGTGTTTGACTTTTTCAGGAAGAGAAGGGAACGAAAGACCCTCAGAGATGAGGAAGACAGGGCGCTTTTTGTACAACGCTTTAATGCCTTTCGCCAGGTCCTTAAAAGCAACAACGAAGTGCTGATGACCATGGCCGATATGCAGGAAAAGGCCACTGGTGACTTCGTCTTTGATAGGGCCTATGTCCAGTCTTCCTATCAGGCTATGTCCGATGGGGTTAAAAGAATAATCGACAACCTGAATGTCCTGGGAGATGAAAAATACAAGGGCCTGATTGTTCCATTTCAGAAAACTGATGAGGCGATCCGCAAGCAGCTTACTGCCAGGGTGGCCATTCCCAAGACCGATTTTGTCCTTGCACTGAAGGAGCTCGGGAAAGAGACCGTGGCCTCGGCTGGCGGCAAGCTTGCCCACATGGCAGAGCTTGCCAATGTTTTGGGCCTTCCTGTTCCCCCCGGGTTCGTGGTGACGACCTATGCCTACCAGACCTTTGTCCGGCACAATCAGATCCAGGACGTCTTGAACGAAAGAACGAGTAAGCTTGACATCCGCAATTATGACGAATTGACGGCCGCAAGCCACGAAATGCAGCAACTGGTTAGAAACGGACAAATACCACAGGAGATTGAAAGGGCCATCCTTGATGCATACAGCGCCATGTGTCAAGAGGCGGGGGAGGAGAACCTGAGGGTGTCTGTTCGGAGCAGTGCACTTCACGAAGATATCATGGCCAGTTTTGCAGGCCAGTATGAAACAGCCCTGAATGTGCCTGCGGAGGACCTTCTGGCCCAATACAAGAGCGTGTTGTCCAGCCAGTTTACCCCTCGAGCCCTGTTTTATTACAAAGATAAGGGGTTCCGTATCGAAGAAATGGCCATGGCAGTGGGTGTGGTTGCCATGATCCAGGCCAAGGCCAGCGGTATCATGTACTCCTGTGATCCTGGCAGCCCACAAGAAAATGCCATATTGATTAATGCGGTGTGGGGGCTCGGGGCCTATGCGGTGGGAGGCGTGGTGCCCACAGATAACTACAGGGTTTTTGGAGACGGCGCAAGAAAGATCATACATGAAGAGATAGGCCACCAGGAAGTGATGTTGGTCGGGGGGCCAGAAGGTGACACTCATGAAGTCCCCGTACCCAAAGAATTGCTGGGAAAACCGTGCGTGAGTGATGAGCAGATCTATGAGCTTGCCTCCTATGCGCGCAAGGTGGAAGCCCACTTTGGCCAGCCCCAGGATATGGAGTGGACCATGGACCAAAAGGGTCGATTGTATCTCCTGCAGTCCCGGCTGTTGCGTGTGGCTCCTGCAGGAGCCCTGGCCGACGAGAAACGGCCAATGGTGCCCAAGGGGTACAAGATTCTCCTGGATAAGGGAACCATTGCTTCCCGCGGCGTTGGGGCGGGCCCTGTCTATGTCGTCAACCGTGAAGAGGATCTGGCGAATTTTCCTGAGGGTGGCGTGCTGGTGATGAGACACACTCACCCGCAGTTTGCGGTGGTGCTTGAAAAGGCATCTGCTGTTGTCTCGGACATCGGAACTCTCCTCGGGCACCTGGCCACGGTAGCCAGAGAGTACAGTGTGCCGGCCATTTTTAGTACTGAGAACGCCACCAAGGTCCTCAAGAATGGCATGCACGTGACCGTGGATGCAGTCTATGCCAATATCTACGAGGGGGTCGTGGAAGAATTGCTGAGGGGAAAAAAGACTGACGATACCTTTAAGGCATCTCCTGTCCTAAAGCAACTCCGAGAGATATTGCAAATGATAACCCCTTTGAACCTGACAGATCCCCGGAGCCCGGACTTTAGACCCACAGGATGCAAGACGCTCCACGATATTACGAGGTTTGCCCATGAAGTCTCTCTGGAGGCCATGTTTGATCTTAGCAAAAAGAGTCATTTTGCTGCTGAATCGACTAAACAATTGGTCTACAGGGTTCCTATGCAGTGGTGGGTTATTGATCTGGAAGATGGTATCAAAGAAGGTGTAAAAGGGAAAAAGGTCAGATATGAAGAGATCGTATCTATCCCTATGCGAGCCCTGTGGGAAGGTATGACAGCCATACCGTGGAAAGGCCCCCCACCTGTGGATACCAGGGGTTTCCTTTCGGTTATGTTAGCGGCCTCGACAGATCCCAGCATGGATCCTGCGGTTCGGAAAGGATTTGCCGAAAAGAATTATATCATCATCTCAAAGCACTTTTGCAACTTGAGTAGCCGGCTGGGGTTTCACTTTTCAACAACGGAGGCGTATGTAGGTGACAACCCTAATGAAAACTATGTCAGCTTTATCTTCAAAGGTGGCGCGGCCAATGTTGATCGGAGGGTGAGAAGGATCCAGTTGATTGGAAAACTCCTGCAGCAGTTTGATTTTCGAACCGAGGTCAAGGAGGATTCACTCTTTGCTCGCCTGGAAGGCCACGATCAGGATTATGTGAAGGAACGTCTAAAGGTATTAGGACACATCATCATGCATACCAGACAACTCGACATGGGCATGTCGAATGTCGCCAGGGCTAACTGGTATTATGAAGACATATTGAAAGGAATCGAGTCGTTTGTGAGGAAATAGTCCTTGAAGAAATACTTCAAATACTTTGCCCGAAAACGGGGCCTGCGCCTTATGACCGTCGTCATCCTATTTCTCCTGGTCGGTGCAGCCATACACACCGTGTACGTGAGCCAATCTATGATACAGGGCGCATTCGTTGCTGCGGTGGTTATTGCATTAGTAGCCTTTTTCATCGCAAACGAAAGGGCCTGGCAGCAAACCCTTGAAGAGGAGCTAAAAGAAAAGACCAAAGACCTTGAGGACTATGCTCAGATGCTAAAATGTTCTGAGGAAAAATGCTGCTCTCTGGTAGAGTCAGCCGATGACCTGATCTATACGATAGGCAAAGATTGTAATGTCTTGTCTGTCAATCAATATAGCAGGAAACTCATGGGACACCGGTCTGAGGACATCATTGGCAAGAATATAAGTAACTTTATCGAATATGAAGGGGATAATGGTGTCCATTCTATCGTTGCAAGGATTTTCGAAACCTCGGAGACTATTCTGCGAGAAGAGAAGGTGAAGATAGGGGATAAGGGGTATTGGCTCGACACAAAATACAGGGCTGTGCGACCAGACCAGGGTGAGGTAAATGCGGTTCTGGTGATTTCACGGGATATCACGGAACAGAAGAGGATGGAAGAACAGTTCTTTCACACGGCAAAACTGGCATCTATGGGGTCCCTTTCGGCCGGCGTTGCCCATGAAATGAACAACCCGATTGCCATTATCCTGGGTTTTACGGAACTATTGCTGGAAAGGACCCCTGAGAATTCCAAAGAGTATGAAATTCTCAAGACCATTGAAAGGCAAGGAAACAACTGTAAGAGGATCGTCGAAAATCTCCTTGCTTTTGCCAGGATTCCCAAAAAGACCACCACAGAGACTGATGTGGTTGACGACCTACAAAATGTTGTCAATGTGGTTATGAATACCCTGCTGACCAAGAAGGTAGACCTCAAGACCGACATAGAAGAAACTCTCCCCACAGTGAGAGCGGACGGCCGGCAGCTCGAACAGGTGTTCTTGAACATTATTAACAATGCGGTGGCAGCTATGGATGGCGGGGGAATCCTGACCATCTCAGCACACCGTTCCGGCGATATGGTCAATATAGGCTTTACAGATACAGGCCATGGCATATCCCCTGAGAATATGGACAAGATATTTGAACCGTTCTTTACCACCAAAGGAGAGGGAACAGGGTTAGGTCTTTCTGTGAGCTACGACATTGTAAAAAAGTTTGGAGGGGATATTCTGGTCAAAAGCCAAACCAGAGAGGAAGGCAAGGAGGCCAGGACCACCTTTACGGTGTTACTGCCTGTGGCAGATGGGGAAGATCGGGAATCGGTTTAGCCCGTTGAGCCCGTTATGCCGGTTTAGCCCGTTTAGCCGGTTTGGCCGTTTGAGATTCGTTATTCGAAAATCGTTATCTGTTTTACGATTCACGATTACACGATTCACGATTTAGCGTAGGGTTGCGCCTCACCGCTTGAAAACATTACACTTCGTGTCCTGTGAACGGGCTCAACGGGCTCAACGGGCTCAACCGGCTCAACGGGCTCAACGGGCTCAACCGACTAAACCGAATAAGGAGAAGATCATGCCACAAAAGATTTTAGTCATTGACGACGAACTCGATATGCTCATGCTGTTGAGGATGATCATTGAAGACAACACTGACTATGAGGTGGAGACGACCAATAACCCATCCGAAGCGCTAAAAATGGTCACGGAAAACGATTATGACTTGGTCATTTCCGACCTCAAGATGCCTGGCATGGACGGGTTAGAGCTCTGTGATGAAGTTAAAGACATAACGCCGGATCTTCCTCTGATCATGATCACGGCCTATGGTTCCCTTGAAACAGCCGATGAGGCCATGAAAAAGGGGGTTGCTGACTTCATCACCAAGCCTTTCAGGAAGGACAGTATCCTCTTTACCATGAACAGGGTCCTGGAACTTGCCCGGGTAAAGAGGGAGAATATAGAGCTCAAAGAGAGGTTAGGTGAACAGAGCACCTGAACGTAGAAAAGTTGCGGACTCCTGGTTCCAACGCTCTGCGTTGGAACCCATTCCACCGGACGCTCTGCGTCCTCTCTCAAAGACGCAGAGTGCCATGCAAAGTCCCAATCTTTTGTAATAGTCCACCCTCTACTCCTTTTTCTGTCATTCCGACCCCTTCGCCTCTGTCATTCCGACCCCTTCGCCTCTGTCATTCCGACCCCTTCGCCTCTGTCATTCCGACCCCTTCCCCTCTGTCATTCCGAGCGAAGCGAGGAATCTTAGTATTTTTGCTCAGGGCAGGCTCCGGGAGAAATCTTATGATATCGTGACCATACGCTATGCTGGTAAGATTTCTCCCTGGTCCAGACCGGGTTTTTCTCTCCGTGACATTGTCCAGCTTCCCTGGCCCAGACCGGGGTTTTTCTCTGCGGGGCATTCTCCGGCTTCTGTCGTGCCAGGGCGGGCTGTCGCGCCCCTGGCCCAGACCGGGATGTTGAAAGACTGCGGTCCCTCTTTTCCTGTCGCGCCAGGGCAGGCAGGGCGGGCACATTCGTTCGAAATG
>DAOVOU010000132.1 GCA_030629475.1 Desulfobacterales bacterium
CTGGCAGATATCATGTTTGGATCCAATGTCAGGGCCTTTTCATACATGGCAATCGCCATCTTGATGTTTCCCTTTTCCCGGTAGCTCGACCCAAGGCTGGCATAATCTATGGCAGAGTACGGATCTATTTCAACAGCCCGCGTGAGGTTTTCAATGGCCTTGTCATAGTCTTTGAGCTGGAAGTAAGAAAAACCGAGGGTATTGAAAATCTCTTTAACAGGGCCGAATGTTTCCTTTGCCCTTTCCAACTCAACGAGTGCCTCCTCATACTCGCCGAGGCTATTATGACATGTGCCCATGTAAATCAGAATCCTGACCAAGTCCTCCTGTTGGGGCTTCAGACGAACAGCCCTTGAAAATCTCTCAAGGGCCATACGATAGTCTCCCTTTTCAAAACAACAAAGCCCTGTGTGGAAGTGGAAATAGTCCTGGTCGTGGTATGTATGCTCGGCCCTGTCAAAGGCTTCAAGGGCCTGATCATGGCGGCCGATCTTTGTGTAGCTGAGCCCGAGTCTAAAACATATGGAAGCAGCTTCTTCAATTGGAGACAGCTTAAAGGATTTCTTGTAGTTTTCTATGGCCCGAACATGGTTTTTCGCCTCCTGGTTCAACGTTCCAAAATGATAAAGCAACCCTCCAACCTCATGTGCCGCTGCTTTCGGCAGGGGCAAATCTGAAAAGGATTCAACCACCCGCTCCCTGCACCCAAGACAGTCTCTTTGTGAGTTGCCGTGTTCATAGTACCGAGCCATGATATCATCCACGCTGAGGTTTTCGTAAATGTTCGCAAGGCTCTCCTTTTTGAGAAACGCATCGATACAGGGATAGACCATGCCGTCTTGGGCGGAGACAATAAGGGCGGGAGGGCATGGGTCAGTCATGAATACGGCGCCAGACTCTAATTTTGCAGATGAATCATGTACGATGTCCTGATGATACAGATTGCATACGATCTCAGCCGCTTCTCCGGAGTTGCCATGCCCGTAATAGACCTTTTCCGTCCTGGCCAGGAGATCTTCATCTTGTGCCAGAAAGAAGGCGCCCATATCCAGGTATAGACTGGGCAACAAAAAAGCGCTTTTGAGCATATCAAGGAGGCCCATGAGCGAAGCGGGCTCAACCCCATTGTCGGGCACAATAACCGGCAGCAACATGAGCCTCGGGATCTCCTGGTGCATATAGCCCTCCTGGTCGAACTCGCGAGTTGCCCGCTTCAAGGACTGGTAATAGTACTGGAAATAAAAATCTATTTTCTCCGTAACTGCCTGGGGGACGCGGTGGACAAAATGAACATAGAGCCGGGCAAAGAGGTTCCCCCTGAGAAACGCGCTCACGTCCTTCTGGATACGTTCCACCCGGGGCATGCCCTCAGGCAGATTCCCGGTGACAAGATAAAGATTGGATGTCAGGTTCACGTATGAAAACAGGCTCGACAACGTCCGGCAAAGCCTCTCAAGCTGTCCCTCGTCCTGTTTGCCCAGTATCACGTATATTTTTTGTAAACCTGGCTTCACGACACAATCCTCCTACCCCTGTCACGGGAATGGGCTCGCCACAGGGCCTGGATCTTCTGAATATCGCTGTAAACCATGTGATCGGTTTCGTACTGACACCCAATGGAAAGATACGCCGGCCGCCTGGTGTTCAAGGGGTGTATATTGTAGTTCTCGTAGTGTTGGGCCATGTGGGTCCCAAAATAGATTTGCATCTGCTGGGAGTTGGTATTGCCCATGATCTTGACGTTGTTTTTCTTCACAAACTCCAGGGTCTTCAGCGCATCCTCAAAGGTTTCGTAGGGGAGACCGAAGATAGTGAAAAGCTCCACCTCTATATCCTCACTCTGGGCCAGGCTGATCGCCTCAGCTACAGTTTGAACCGATATATGCTTGCCGAGCCTTGCCAGAACCCGTTCTGAGGCCGACTCCAACCCAAAGGCAATGGTGCTCACACCCGCCCGTTTCATCTTCTTCATCACCTCTGGATTTACAAGGTCTGCCCGCGTTTGTAGCCACATTTCGGTTTCAAGGCCCTCTGTCAGTATCCTGTCAAGAAGCCCTATGAGACGTGCCGGCTTAAAGGAAATATTCGGATCGGCAAACCAGAGCCTCCTCACCCCCTTTTTCCTTATCCACCTAATTTCCTCAATGACCCTATCGACGGAATGAAAGCTTACCTTGTGCTTGAAGGCATGGGGGGTGTAGCAGTATATGCAGTGGTGGGGGCATCCGCGAGATGTGAGCATGATGGCCTCCCTCATACATGAGTAGTCAAAAACGTTGTCCAGATATGGAGACGGATAATGATCCAGGTCGGTTAAGCCCTCAAGCTCGGCCGTATCATAGACAGCACCACCAGCATTTTTGTAACTGACGCCCGAAAGGTCCGAAAAAGGCGTCCCGTTTTCGATAGCCCGCGCGATTCCCAACAGCGTCACCTCACCCGAAGATCGACATATATAGTCGATTTCAGGCAGTCCGGCAAAGGCGGCAGAGGGCATAAAGGTGGCCTGCGGGCCACCAATGGCTATTTTGATATTGGTGTTTACCGATTTTATGAACCTGGCAAGGCCGATCACATAGAGCATGGTTCTCTGATAGGCCGTGAGTCCGACCAACGCAGGTTGAAAGCTACTGACGAACTGGTGAAGGCTGGCACGGGAGACGGACGTGTCCTCTCCGAGAGTCAATATCTTGACAGTGAACCCCTTGGATTTGAGAAAGGACGCAATGTATCCCAGGGAAATCGGGGGCGAGGCCGGAGCAAAAGGATTTATTTCAATCAGGAGAACATTCACTGCACCAAATCTATAGGAAATAGAGGCCTATGGTCAAGGGAAAATTGGGGTTGCCCTGGAACAAGAACGTGTTATAAAGAAAACTGTGTTTGTATGACGAGTTAAAAGGACGTAGGGGCTTCGTAGCAATTTGGAGTATTGGAGTACTCCAACACTCCATCATTCCATGTGTAAATCAAGATTGTTGGTTATTGAGTTCAATTGCGAGGTGTCAGTGTTCAGGTTTCAGGTTTCAGCTCTTCAAGTTTCTCGATCCTGACACCTGAAACCCGAAACCTGACACCTTTTCCCCAAAGCTAAATACGTAGCCAGACGGACATGGATTTTCTCATTGCCAACAGCCGTGATTCACACCCCATCATTCCATGTGAATGGCACAACTCAGGGACCACCAATAGACGTATCATTTCAATAAGTTGTAGAAATTCCAGGATCTCAGATGTTACAACACTTTTTTAATCCATCCTCTGTGGCTGTGATCGGGGCCTCGCAAAATCCTGCCAAGATTGGTTACGACATCCTGAACAATATAGTCCAGTACGGTTATGGCGGTGCTATCTACCCAATAAACCCCAGGGCCCCAGAGATCCTGGGGCACAAGGCATATCCGGACCTCGCTTCAGTGCCTTCCGAGATAGATCTTGCGGTCGTTGCCGTACCTGCTGCAGCGGTTATGGGTGTTTTGGAGCAGTGCGGCAGGAAGGGGGTTGATTCAGTCATTGTCATTACGGCTGGCTTTAAGGAAACCGGACCACAAGGCACGCGCCTGGAAGAGGAGCTGCTCATGCGGGCCAGGGAGCTTGACGTTCGGGTCGTCGGTCCCAATTGCCTGGGGATTATTGATACGGCGGGCGACCTGAATGCCTCTTTTGCGGCCGGCATGCCCCTTGCCGGGCATATCGGTTTTTTTTCCCAATCCGGGGCCCTGTGTGTGGCCATCCTCGATTGGGCCCTGGGGGAAAATGTTGGCTTTTCAAGGTTTGTGAGCCTGGGCAACAAGATGGATATCTCAGAAACAGAGGTCATGCTTTCCATGGGCCAGGATGAAAATACACGGGTAATCCTGGGGTATTTGGAAAGCATTGAGGACGGGCCACGTTTTATGAAGGCGGCTCGCCAGGTCTCCAAAACAAAACCGATTATTATCATTAAGTCAGGCACCACAAGCGCAGGGGCCAAGGCCGCTTCTTCTCACACCGGCGCTTTGGCGGGGTCGGAGCATGCCTATCGCGCGGCTTTCAAGCAGTCCGGCATTATACAGCCTGAATCGACCCAGGCCCTTTTTGGATACGCCATGGCTTTTGCCAGTCAACCCCTGCCAAAAGGCCGGAATCTTGCCATCATTACCAATTCCGGGGGGCCGGGCATCCTGGCCGCAGACGCCTGTGACCGGAGCTCCCTTCATCTTATTCCAACCCGCAAGGAGACTGCAGACCGCCTCCGAGAATTCCTTCCGTCCACGGCATCGCTGTATAATCCCATAGATATCATTGGTGATGCCTCGCATGAAAGATACGAGAAAACCCTTGAGGTCATCCTGAAAGATGAGTTGATCCACGCTGTGCTGATACTCTTGACCCCAACTGCAGCCGTGGACCCAGAAGCTGTTGCGCAGGGAATCGTGGGCCTGGCCAAGGATGCTGAAAAACCGATCATGACTGCTTTCATGGGGGAAAAACGGGTGAGGGGAGCTCGCAAGATCTTCCAGGATCATGCCATACCCGCCTATGATTATCCGGAGGATGCTGTGGCAGCCATGGACGCAATGCTTTCCTATCGCCAGTGGCTGGAAGAGCCTGAAAGACAACACCAGCGTTTTGAGGCAGACACTGGTAAGGCACGAAAGCTCTTTGCCTCGGTTGTCAAGCAGCACCGGCACGATCTGATTGAAAGTGAAGCACGCGAGATCCTGAAAGCCTATGGATTCAGACTTCCTGAAAGTCGCATTGCCAGAACCACCAAGGGGGCTGTAAGAGCGGCTTCAGAGATCGGGTATCCGGTTGTGATGAAGATTGCCTCGCCCGATGTGCTCCACAAAAGCGATATGGGGGGCGTTCGCGTCGGACTTGAAACGGACGTCATGGTGGAAGAAGCTTTTTTTGATATAACCTCTAACATTCAACTACGGCAACCTGAGGCACGGATCCTGGGCGTGATGGTTCAAGAAATGATACCACAGGGCAAAGAAGTTATCCTGGGCATTACCCGGGACATCCAGTTTGGCCCTATGATCATGTTCGGCCTCGGCGGGATCTATGTGGAAGTCTTAAAAGACGTGGCCTTTCGAATCGCCCCGTTGAGCGTGGAGGAAGCCGATGCCATGATTCGTGACATCCGATCGTTCCCTTTGCTGCGCGGGGTGCGGGGCGAGGCACCTGCCGATATCGAAGGGATCCGCGATGCACTGCTGAGGCTGTCTCAGATGGCCATAGACTTCCCTGAAATCATCGAGGCAGATATCAACCCACTCCTGGTGTGCCCCGAGGGTCAGGGGGCGGTGGCCGTGGATGCCAGGATTACCATACAGGAGTGATACGCGATTGCGGATTTTGGATTGCGGATTTTGGAGGGAAAATTCGGCATCGTTCATTTTCGCCACAAAGTAGTTTACACTTTTTTTCACCACTCCAGGTTTGGGGTTTCAGGTTTCAGTGTTCAGGTTTCAGTGTTCAGGTTTCAGGTTTCAGGTTTCAGGTTTCAGTGTTCAGGTGTCAGGTTTCAGGTTTCAGATCTTGCGTTTCTCGCTCTTGACACCTGACACCTGACACCTGACACCAAAAAGTACGAACAAAAGAATTTATCTCTTGGCGCCCGCATTCTTGAAAAGTGTAAACCGAGGAATGAAGGATGCCTATTTTTTGAAATTAGTTATCTGAAAAACTATGTGGCAGTGATAAGGGGGCAAAAGAAAATGGTTTCTCTATATATAGGCTCCACACCGGCATATTCAGGTAAAAATCTAGCGGTCATGGGGATCGGTCAGCGATTCCTTAAAGACGGGCTCAGGATGGGTTATTTTAAGCCCTTTGGCCGATTGCCTATCAAGATAAAAGGCATGCTGACCGACAAGGACGCCTGGTTCATCTACAGGGTGCTCATGTTGAAAGATCCGGTGGAAAGCATTTGCCCGGTAGTCATGACGCAGGACCTGATGGTCGAATGCTGCCGGGGAGAAGCTCTGGGACTGGAGGAGAAGGTTCTAGAGGCATTTGAACAAGTGTCAAAAGGAAAAGATGTGATGCTCATTTCCGGGGCAGGCAAACTTGAGTCGGGCAAATGTCTTGGTATATCAGGATATGACATGATCGAAAAACTCGATGCCCGTGTCCTTCTGATGGATCACTACGAGAGACAACTGTATCTGGATGGGGTTTTGGATACCCACGAGCGCCTGGGAGAACGCCTCCTGGGAGTCATCGTGAACAGGGTACACGCAGGTTATGCTGAAAAACTCCAGGACTTGATTGTCCCGTTCCTGGAACGAAAAGGCATCCCCGTCTTCGGCATCCTTCCCTATGATGCTGTGCTGGGCTCAGTGACGATTGCAGACATTGTGGAGGCCCTTGCAGGCGACGTGCTCTGCTGCCGCAATAAGCTAGATGGTCTGATCGAGCACTTTTTGATCGGCGGCATGCAGGTGGACCGTGCCCTCGAGTATATCAGAAAG
>DAOVOU010000214.1 GCA_030629475.1 Desulfobacterales bacterium
ATGGAATAGTGGAATGATGGAATGTTGGGGATGAGAAGCAGAAAAAAAATCATTTTCTAATTGTTTTCATTCCTCTTAACCCAATATTCCAGTATTCCAACATTCCAGTATTCCAATTGTGAGCGAAGCGAACTAAGTTCCTACTCATAGCACACTATTTTCAAATTGACACAGAAAAAATTTGTGCTATCGTTCCCGTACGAGTAATTGGGGAATTGTCCTTTGTAACTATTTGTAAATATTCGGTTAACTCGTTGGCCAGTTCACAACCAATAAGACAAACCGCTAACGAGCCAACGGGCACAACGGGCGAAATGAAACTGATTCAACGAATAAAAACAAAGATCAATTCATGGATAAACGCTGCTCTTCAGGGCCATCACAATCATTATACCTGTAGTCTGCCGGAAAAGTCGGGTTTTTTCTCATCCTTGACTCTGAAGTCATTCTTTTCCGATGTGTATATTAACCCAACCCAGAGTGCATTCCTGAAAACCCTCTCGAAAGAAGCTATCATCGTCTACGTCTCTAAGTACAGGAGCCGCTTTGAATATCTTTTTTATCATACCCGATACAAAGAGGAAGGGATCCCTTTTCCGGAAATCGGCTTTGAATATAGGATCTTTCTCTGGCAGAAGGTCTCCCGACTCATTCGTATCGTCCTTGCCCATCTGGATCATTTCTTCAGGTATAGGGTCTTTCCAAATCCTTATGAATCTGGCTACTTTAAGCGTCAAATGGAAGCCGGATCTGCGGCCTTTCTCTCTCTGGTTGACCGAAAGGGGTTCTATCATCGATTTGTAAAGGCCAAAGAGGACCCTTTAGAATATCTTATTGAACTGCAGCGCACGACCGATCGTCCGGTGTGCATAGTCCCCCAGTGGCTCTTTTTCAGTAAGAAGCCCCATCGTCCTCCTCGAAGTCTTGTTGATATTATGTTTGGCAGTGAGGAAAACCCGGGGCGACTCCGACGATGGGCAGTTATTTTGCGTACTCCTCAAAAAGCATTTGTAGAGATCTCTGATCCGGTCAACCTGAAAGATTTTCTTGAGGAGCCTGAAAACCAGAGTCGAGGACTTGAACAGCTCTCATTTACCCTCCGAAACAGGCTTCTGGAACAGATGAATCGCCACCGCCAGAGCATCACCGGGCCGGTCGTTAAGACACGAGAGGAGTTGAAGGAACTCATACTGAGAAATGAACGGTTCCAGGATTTCATGAAGCGGTACGCTCAATCCCAAAAGAAGGATATCAGCGAAATCTATAAGAAAGCTGATGCCTACCTAAATGAAATTGCAGCCGATTATAGTGTTACCTTCATTCAGACCCTCTCCATAATCCTTGGATGGGTATGGAAGACCATGTTTGACGGTATCACACTTGATATGGAAGGCTTGCACCGGGTGAAAAGTGCGGCTACAAAGGCTCCCCTTGTCTTTGTTCCTTGCCATAAGAGCCATTTTGATTACCTTATCCTTAACTACCTTTTATTTACCAATAACATACCCTCTCCTCATGTAGCAGCGGGGCGCAACCTCGCCTTCTGGCCTATGGGAACCCTTTTCAGGAAGAGCGGCGCCTTTTTCATAAAACGGACCTTTCACGGGGCAAAACTGTATACGGCCATCTTTTCAGGATATGTCCACATGTTAATTGACCAAGGCTTCAATATCGAGTTCTTTATTGAGGGGGGACGGAGTCGAACAGGAAAACTGGTCCTTCCAAAAACAGGTTTGGTTTCTATACTACTGGATGCATACAAGAACGGCGTCTGTCAAGATTTGATGTTTGTGCCTGTCTATATTGGGTATGACCGCCTTCTAGAAGAAACCGCCTTCTTGAACGAATTGGAAGGAATCCAAAAGAAACAGGAAAGCTTCTGGCAACTGATTCGGGCCCGAAAGGTTTTGAAAAAGCGATACGGCCGTATATATGTCCAATTTGCTGAGCCGATTTCACTAGAGGGCTTGGTATCGAGATCCAACCCCTCTCTGCAGGAGATGGACCAGGCTGAATATCAGGCCTTGGGCCGCAACCTCTCCTATCGAATCATCAATGCCATCAACGCTGTCTCAGTGGTCACGCCCCAGGCACTCACAGCGTGTGCTATCCTGAATTACCCTAAACCGCGTTTTAGCCAAAACGAGCTTATGGATTATGCGGAGACTTACTTAAAATATTTGCTTTCCCAAAAAGCCCGGTTGTCGGAAGACCTTGACGATCCCCACCACGTCGTCGAAAACGTGTTAGCCATGTATAGCAATCGAAAGTTTGTCGAGAGACAGCGAGAAAAAGGGCGAGATGATACAGCCACGGACGAAAAATGGTATCTCGTCTTGGAAAACAAACGCCTAAACCTTGAATATTACAAGAACAACTGCATCCATTTTTTTATTCCGGCGGCATACACCGCCTTAGCGATCCTTTCCTATGACGCCTTTCAATTCTCGGCATCGGCCTTGCAGTCGGATTACAACTTCTTGCAAGACCTCTTTAAATATGAGTTCGCCTACGACGTAGACAAGACCCCCGAATATATGGTCAGGAAGACCCTAAAGGCATTCATTGATGACGCCATACTCATGCCTCATCCAACGCTTCCTGACACTTACAATATTACTGCTGCAGGTTTCCGGAAACTGTTGTGTTTTGCAAGCTTCCTCAAGACCTATTTCGAATCGTACTGGGTGGTTCTCAAGGTACTGAAAGCATATAATCGGCGCGACCTGGTCAAGAAAGAGCGCATAAAAAAGATCCGCGCATTGGGCAATCAGTTATACAAGCAACGAGTAACCGAAAGAAGCGAGGCCCTTTCTCAAATCAATTACGAGAACGGCCTGACGTTTTTCAATTTCAAAGGGATCAGAGGAGCCGAAGACGAAGAAAAAATTGAATTCTATACCCAGGTCATCCGAAAATACCTGGGTTGCTTCATGGTGCAGAAATGAAAGTGAGCTAAAGTGAGCACGTAGCGCCAGGACGGGCTTTAGTTCACTTTAGGCACTTATTTCGGCTTTGTTGATACAATCAGATGATGAGAAAATAGTCTTTTCGCCACCCGCAAGACGTCCCCTGCACTAACACGCTGAATGAAACCAGGATATTTGCTATCATAGTCATAGCCCAACCCCAGAATCTCGTTGACAGCAGCACTTGAGGCCTGAGACGCAATCCTTTCCAGGCCAATCTCATGTGTGGTGATGCACATACTTTTGGCTCGCTCTAAGGTTGCGGAGTCCACCTCCGTATCTTGAATCAAGGCCATATTATCCAGAATAATCTTGAAGACCTCGTCAAGATTGTCGATGGTGGTCTGGGCCATTATCCCGAAATACCCGCCATCGATTCCAAAGGCGGGATAGGCATGCACCACATAGACCAGGTTTTTGTCCCCGCCTCTCAGGGCGTCGTGGAGCCACCCACTGGGATATCGGATGCCTGAAACAACGGCATCCAACACTTCCACCACGGGGCGGTCGTGGTCGGCAAGCGTCAGGCCGTTATACCCTATGACAATAGCCGCCGATGTCTTCTCGTTGAATATCCCAAAGGTTTCGTCCTGGATAATATTTTGGGTCTCCATCTCAATGATAGGCTGTTCCAAAATACCGGGTTTAAAATCTTTAAATGCCTTTTCCACCCTAAAAGTGACTGCCTCAGGATCAATGTCTCCGAATATAGCCAAGACGGCATTGTTCGGCATCATGATCGATTCATAAAAATCTCTTATGTCTTCAGCGGAAAAGCTCTCCACAGCTTTGGCTGAGCCGATCACATCATTTCGGTAGGGGTGCTTATGGTAATAATGCCGCTTGAAGAGTCGGGTAATCTCTGACGTCCAGTGCTCATCGAGTCTTCGGATGGCCAAGAGCGTTTCTCTGCGCTGCTTTTCGATTTCACTTTCCGGAAATGTGGGATGGAGAACCACGTCGGAAAGCAGGTTGAGAGCGATGTCGAGGTGTTCTTTCAGGACAGAAACGGAGACGCTGACCACATTGTGTCCAGAACTCGACCGGATCGATCCACCCAGATCTTCGATGACTTTTGCAATCTCGATCTTGGACCGATTCTTGGTCCCCTTGGTTAGAAGAGATGCCATGAAGTGAGAAATGCCGGACTTTTCGACTGGCTCGAACCGAAGTCCCCCCTTCACCATGAGCTTTAAGGCAACAATGGGCGCAGCTGTGTTCCTTTTCAGAAGAAGAGTCATCTGATTTGGCAGTATGATCTTGTGAACTTTTTCCTGCGAGATAGAAGGTGGCGACGGCAACTCCCGGGGTTTCGATGCTGCCCCGGGCGGCTTGATCACTGCAAGGGTCATCCGGTCCCTCTGAAAGTATTTTTTTGCTACCCGCCTCACATCTTCGCAGACAACCTCCTGGATCTTTGACACGTAGTTTTCACTGAAATAAGGATCACCCGTGGCTGCCCAATCCAATCCAAGCCGACTGGCCTGGCTTTGCACAGACTCCTGACCAAAGATATGGTCTGCCACTACCTTATTCTTGGCCCTCTTCAGAGCTTCTTCGCTTATCGGGTTTTTCTGAACGTCTGAGAGTTCTTCCCAGACCGCATCAATTGCTTTCGACAGATTTTCGTAAGCGAGATCCATAGAGATCAAAAACTGGCCTTTTGCAAAAACGGGGGTCCAGCTCCCGGCGATTATCGAAAGGACCAGGCCCTTGTTATCGCGTACTGTTTGATACAGTCTTGAAGTGCGGCCATCACCCATGACAACAGCCAGCACATCAAGGGGATAAAGG
>DAOVOU010000274.1 GCA_030629475.1 Desulfobacterales bacterium
ACTGAGATTTCCACGCCGAGGTTCTGCTGCCATTCCTGGATGATGGCACCTAGATAACTGGGAATGTTATTGCCATAGCCCCCAACAGTCAGGGTGATAGGTACCGCGAGCGGGTTAGTTCCATCGTTAGACTGAGATATCAAGAAAGAGATAGTTATGAGCCAAAGGAAAAACAGGGAGACAAAAACCAGCTTCCTGAAACATTTCAGCATACTCACCCTGCTGATATTGACTGCTCTATTGGCAGAAAGCTGTAAAAAACCGGGGTTGAGTGCAAGTGAAGGCTATGTTGATGTCCCTGGAGGCAAGGTATGGTACCGAGTTGTCGGTTCCGGAGAAGCCACGCCCCTTCTCTTGCTGCACGGGGGACCAGGAGGTCCATGTGACGAACTTTTACCTCTCCAGAAATTAGCGGATGAAAGACCCATCATATTTTATGACCAGCTGGGGGGCGGCAAGGCGGACCGCCCGGATGACCCGAGCCTTTGGCGCATGGAAAGATTCGTGCAGGAAGTGGCTAAAGTTCGAGAAGCACTGGGTTTGAAAGAGGTCCATCTTTACGGGCATTCGTGGGGTACAATGCTGGCCACAGATTACATGCTCACCGGCCCCACAGGCATTAAGAGCCTGATTCTTGCCAGTCCGTGCCTCAGTACAAAAAGATGGGTTGAAGATGCTGACAAGTTGATTGCCGAGCTACCTATGGCGACACAGGAAACAATTAAGAAGCATGAAGAAGCCGGAAGCACGGATTCAAAGAAATACCAAGAAGCCGTTTTTGAATATATCAAAAGACACGTTTGCCGGCTTGATCCATGGCCGCCGGAACTGAAGGAAGCCGCTGCCAATACAGGCATTGCCGTATATCACTCCATGTGGGGGCCCAGTGAATTCTGTCCGACAGGCAACTTGAAGAATTATGACAACACGGCCAGACTCCAGGAGATTTCAATACCAACACTGCTCATTGTTGGGGAGTACGACGAAGCCACCCCGGAAGCCGCTGCCTGGTACAAAAGCCTTATGCCCAACGCATCTCTGGTTGTGATCGAAAATGGTTCACACCTGGCGATGTGGGAAGAAACCGATGCCTATATCAAAGCCTTACGAAAATTCTTGAACAGCGTGGAACAGCAAGAAAAGGGATGAACCATTAAAATTCTGAGAGTCAAAACGATGAAACAAGTTTCGACTGTATGCGCTCGGGACTGTTATGACACCTGTGCATTGATAGTCACACTTGGAGAATTAGGACAGATATTATCAATCAAGGGCGATCCGAAAAATCCAGTAACACAAGGATTTACGTGTCCTCGGGGTGCCAAGGATCATGAAAGACTCTATAAGAATCGAGTTGAAGCTCCTTTCCTTCGTAAAGGAGATCACTTTGAGCGGACCGACTGGGAGAAAGGTCTGAGCGTGGTGTCACAGAAACTCGGTGAGATTCTTGAAAAGTATAGTTCAGAGGCTGTGTTGTATCTGGATTACGCTGGAAACATGGGGTTATTAACAGCAGTATTTCCACGAAGACTATGGAATGATATCGGTGCTACGCAGACGGATTGGGCTTTATGCAGCAACTCGGGGCATAAAGCACTGGCTTTGCACTATGGCCATAGCTATGGCATAAGGCCTATCGAGATCCTTTCAATGGATCTTGTCGTATTCTGGGGCTTTAACGCTGCCGTGAGTTCACCTCATATGTGGTCCCTTGCTAAAAAGGCCCGCAAGCTACGGGGTACTCAAATTGTGGTGATTGACCCCAGAGAAAGCCCAACTGCAAAAAGTGCCGATCTTTGGATTCAACCGATGCCAGGAAGTGACGTTGCCTTAGCCTATGGAGTAATCAACCACTTAATCCAAAATGACTACATAGACCTAGAGTTCATTAAGGAATGGACTCTAGGTTTTGAACAGCTGAAGGTGAAGGCCAGCAAGTGGACTCCGGACAGGGTAGAGCAAATTACGGGGGTTGCTTGGAGATACGTCAAACAGTTAGGGGACGCCTATGCCAGTCTGAAACCCAGTGCAACGATGATTGGCATTGGACTGCAAAAATGCGACCAAGGTGCCGATCAAGTGCGGGCCATATCATTCATTCCAGCACTTCTTGGTTTACACAGGGGCTTTTTTTACAGCAGCGGAAATTCCTTTTCGGTTAATGAATCGCTTGTTTCTGGCCAAGCGCTGGCAGGTAGAACCCCGAAAATTGTGGAACAAGTAGCTCTTGCCGACCTCGTCAAAGGTGGTGGGTTCAAGTTTATCTACATCAGCTGCATGAACCCTGCCATGACGCTTCCCAATCAGCATGCCTTCAGAGAAGGAATATCACGACAAGATGTTTTTGTAGTGGTTCACGAAACACATTGGACAAAAACAGCACAGTATGCAGACGTTGTTCTCCCCGCACCGACCTACCTTGAGAAAGAAGACCTGGTCATTCCTTGGGGCCATAACTACGTCCAATATTCAAGAAGAGCCGTTCGCCCTATCACTAACAGTCGAAGTGAAGTATGGGTTATGCGAGAAATCGCAGAGCGACTGGGCTTGACGGAGGAGTGGCTTTATGAAGATGCCTGGAGTGCCGTAGAGCTGGCACTTGAGAATGCTTTGGAGGGAGGCAGCTTCCAGTCTCTAATATCAGGAGAGATGCTCACGTTCAAGACAAAGCCAAAGAACGATTATTCGACTCCATCGGGAAAGATTGAGTTCTATTCTTCTATAGCTGCAGAAATTGGTTTGAATCCTATGCCAATACAAACTCCGCTGTGCATTGAGAAGGGAAATTTCATCTTGTTAACCAGTGCCACGCCAAAATTTACCAGTACGCAATTTCAAGAGGTCTATGGTGCAATTCCCCCCGTTGTGACGATGAACTCTCAAGACGCTGAGCGACTGGGTATTAGAGAAGGACATATCGTTACAATGGCGAATGAACGCGGACAAGTGCAGGTGAAAGTGACTATCTCTAACACCGTTCCTGAGAGAGTCGTGTGGTCACCAAGGCAATCTGAGGGATTGGCAGGAGAGCCACTGAATTGTTTGGTGAATAGCAACCCCCAAGAGATTGGTAGCGGGCCAAGATTTAATTCAACAACGGTAACTGTTACCAGGCACTAAATTGTGGATCTGAACGTCTCACTATATTGGTGAATGCAAAATCTATGGTACCACATCGGCCATATAACTAATCGCTGCAGCCGATCGCGCCTATCGGCGCTCGAAAATAGCGGCGCTCTGCTTTTGTAACATTTCCTGTACCGGGATGTACTCTGCAAAGTCGGCGCGGTGGCTCAGCTCCCGGTCGTTAGATAAATCAAGTTCAACATCCGTGTTTCGTTTGAAAAGAAAAGAGGGCGCATTTTCAGTTTTGTGTAGGATTCGGATTTGAGCCCAGATGTATTTTTCTTTGGGATACACAAACTTGCTATACCCGTTTTGTGGTTGCGGAACCTGCCCCGAACCTGCTTTGAGATTGCCATGCCTGCCTTCGGCAGACTCACAATGACAGAAAAATGTCAGGCCAGAACATTGATATACTTCCCTTTATATTTACAAGCCTTTGCGGCAGTTTTCCTATTAATGTTCAAGCTTTTGGCTATTCATTGGCAGGACATTCCCAATAGGCGCAGTTGAGTTGCTTTTTGGGATAGTTTTTGATATAAATAGGACTGGTGAACAGGAAGTATTCTGATGCGGACGGTTATTTGGACAATGGTTCGAGTTAGTTGTAGTCGAGGCACTGACGGCCACTAATTGGCCATAAGATATATATTGGAATGAAGGACCATCAGGATGAAATCCTTAAGCTTTCCTTTGATAATTTCCACCTGGGATTTTGGCGCTGAGGCAAATAGGGTGGCCTGGAAAATTCTAATGAGCAGAGAAAATCCTCTTGATGCTGTAGAGAAGGCAATCAATGCAGTTGAAAAAGATCCTGGTATTAACAATATAGGATACGGAGGTATTCCTAATGCTGACGGCTTTATGGAGCTTGATGCAGCTATAATGTTGGGTCCGAATCATAAGGCAGGAGCGGTAGCCGGCTTAAAAGAAATAGC
>DAOVOU010000137.1 GCA_030629475.1 Desulfobacterales bacterium
GATGGAATGATGGAATATTGGAATGTTGGTTTTTAGCGGAAGCATGTCATTTGTAGACTTCCCTGTCAACAGTGGTTTTGCCAATAACCCAATGACCCATTTTGCCAGAACCCATTATTCCATTATTCCAACATTCCAATTGTGAGCGAAGCGAATTAAGTTCCGTGTAATATAAAATACCACGGAGGATGCAAGATGAAACAGAATATCACACTTAGCCTTGATAAGGCTTTAATCAGAAAAGGCAAGATTATTGCTGCTCAAAGAGAAACTTCTATCAGTAAAATGTTAAGCGAAGAGCTGAAGAGATTAATCCAACATGCCGAGCAATATGAATTGGCAAAAAGAAGGGCGTACGCCAACCTTAAAGCAGGATTCCATTTCGGCGGCAAAATCACTGCTTCCAGAGAGGAACTTCATGAAAGATAATGTCTTTGTGGATACCAATATCTTGATTTACGCCCACGATATGGACGCGGGTTTGAAACATGATATGGCTGTATCCATTATGAGAGATCTATGGGAAGAGGAAACGGGAGTTATCAGTACTCAGGTGATTCAAGAATTCTATATCAACGTCACTCGAAAAATCCCCAATCCCCTTACTCACGCTCGGGCAAGGGGCATTATAGTCAACTATTTCTCCTGGCAGGTCGAACTTATCGAGCCACATACCATATTGTCGGCCTCGGAAATCGAAGAAAGGCACCTCTTGTCATTTTGGGATTCCCTAATTATTGCTACAGCCTGTCAGGCAAAAGCCAAGAAAGTTCTCACTGAAGACCTTAACCACGGACAGATTATCGAGGGCATTCTTATTGAAAATCCTTTTCAGTAGTATAGTGAACAGCAACCATCATCTTAGCTCCACACCTCACCCTCTTCAGCACGTGACGGTATACGCCAGACTTGCCCCTCGTATTCACAGCCTGGCATTTAGCCACTTTCCAATCTGTCCATCATCAAAGGTATTCTCTAGAAAGAGGCGGGGTCAAGCCATCCCGTGAACGGTTACAGCCTCCCCTTTCTCAAGATGGCTATGAGAAGCCACATGCCCATTACGGCAGCGGCCACAAAACCGAGGATGCCGATGACCGGGATGCCGAACAGGAATGGAGGCGTTTTGGAGAGAACGATCAGGGCGGAACCGACGATGAGGGCTGCGATGACAATGGAAAAAGCTATCCGATTGCTGATCTGGTCATGGGTCGCCAACATTGGCTCAAGCCCCCGGTGCTCAAATTCCATCTTCACCTTACCCCGTTTCATCTGCCTCAATAGCTCACGCAGCTCCCCGGGGATTTCCTGGATAAGTCGAACCAGCTCGGTGCTGGATCTAAGGATATCGCTTGCCACCCGCTTTGGATGGAGCCTGTCCATCTTGACGCGTTGAATAAACGGAGCGGCTTGATTGATCATGTGAAAATCCGGATCAAGCGAAAGACCAACGCCCTCTACAGTGGCTAATGCTTTCAACATCAGAAAAAGATCAGGCGGCATCTGGAGACGATGGCGAGAAATGAGTTCCATGAGCTGGTGGAGGAGCTTTTCCATTTGTAGATCTTTAAGTGGCTTATAAAGATGCTGCCCCATGAAATCCGCTAAATCTCTTGCTAAGAGCCGTGTGTCGGGTTCCTCATCATACTGGGTAAGCATGAGGAGAGCCTGCATGGCCCTCGATTCATCTCTGCTCACCACGCTATGGACCAGATCAGCAAAATCTTCCCGGGTCTGCCGGTCGATCGATCCCATCATACCAAAATCAAGATAGCAGAGCACATTACCGGGCAGGACAAAGATATTCCCTGGATGGGGATCTGCATGAAAGAAACCGTGATCAAATACCTGCTTGAGGATCAGGTCGGCTCCCCTTGCGGTGATGATCTTCCTGTCCAATCCCTCCTTCTTTATGCGGTCAATCTCGGAAGCCTTGACCCCGTCGATATACTCCATGGTGAGGACGCGCTCTGTTGTTGTCTCGCGAAAGACCTTGGGAACATAAACAGTCGGATCATCTATAAATTGCCGGGCAAACCGCTCTATGTGTGAAGCCTCGATCGTATAATCTATCTCTTTTTCAAGGGTGCGGGCAAATTCCTCCACGATTCTCACAGGGCGATTCACCTGAAATTCTTCTAAGTGCCGCTCCATGAGCGAGGCCAAATGGAGCATAATCTCCAGATCCACCTCGATGATTTTGCGGATACCGGGACGCTGGACCTTGACTGCTACTTCCTCGCCATCCTTTAACTGTGCCCTATGAACCTGGCCTATGGACGCTGCGGCAAGAGGCGTTTCCTCGAAATGCCGGAATATATCTCCGGGCGCCACGCCAAGCTCTGACTCAATGATTTGCGCGACCTCTGCATAGGGGAAGGGGGGTACATGATCCTGGAGTTTGGAGAGTTCTTCTATAAATTGTACTGGAACCAGGTCGGGACGCGTGGAAAGTACCTGGCCCAGTTTGATAAAGGTGGGCCCAAGCTCTTCTAATGCCATTCGAACCCTTTCCGACCTGGTGAGTCTCTCTGCCTGCTCCCGCCTTTTCCTGGAGATCATTTGAAGACCGATTTCAAGATACTGTTCGATCTTCAGGATATCCACCAAATCCCCAAAGCCGTATTTGAAAAGGACAGTAAGGATCTGGCGGTAGCGGTTCAGGTGACGGTAGGTGCGGCCAATTACGCCAATTTTTCTTATGCTCAACATCGAGTCCGCTCCTTCTCAAAAGCTACGCTCCTGTCTGATCTCATGCCTTCTCCAGTCAGAACTCACGAATCACCTCCCCGCTCGCCAAGCTTGCGAGGCAGGCGGGGCGGTTCAGATTTTCGGTGAACCGTGAACCTCTGAACCGTGAACCCGTGAACGGTTACCAAAACGATTTGATAATGTGGGAGGACCGGCAATGGGAGTGCATTGCCTCCGCAGTATATTGGAGTATTGGTTCGGGCGAAAGCTCTAAGTTCTAGAGATTATTGCGCAGAAGTCTTAAAATGAGGCACAAAGCCGTGAGCTTCATAGATCCCCTGAGCGCGAGCTGACTTTATAAAATCAAGGAACTTCACGGCATTTTCAGGATGGGCAGCATTCTTTAATCTGCAAATATAATAGTTTATCCTGTCCCTCTGATCCAGGTCCTCTCCGGGTTCAACCATATCCACCGAAAGATTGCTCTGCCGCGCGTGTATCACCTCCGTGGCCCAGACCGGTCCCACATCAACTGTCCCCTCTATTATCCTCAATGGAGTCTCCCTGTGATGTACGACTGTCAGGATGGTTGTCCCTTCGGCCCGTTTTTCCTCCATGATACAACGGACAAGCCCCTCCCCGCCTGCCTGCTGATACATATCGATAATATAATAAGCAATGTCCTCGTATTCCGGATTCGGCTGGGAAACGCGTACCTCTTCTCGCCCCAAATCAGCAACAGACACAATCTGTGCAGGGTTGCCCTCTGGTACCATCAAAACAATACGGTTGTGAAGATAAAGAAAATAGTCCCCCTTTGTAATGAACCCCTCCCTTTCAAGGCGCTCCATGGCCTTCTCGGTAACAGATGCGTAAATATCGGGGACCACGTCTATGACCCTATCCCGAAAAATAGCGCCTCCTGCCAGTATCTGTTTCAGTTCCAGGCCTGGGGGAAGTGTTTCATAGAAGATCTTCTCTACGTCGGCGTGTTCTTCTTGGAATACACGAATCAGTTCGTCCATGACCATGAATTGGTTCCCAGCGACAAATAACACCAGGTCCGCTGAATCGGCAAAATCCAGATTATGAAGGTCATCTTCTCTGTCTGAAGGGATCACCAGAAAACCGGCCTTTTCTTTTTCTGGCACCATACTGTTTTCCTCCCCTAACTACCTAATCAAACAAGATCCGTACAATATCGTTGTAGAACACAAAGATCATAAGCAAAACAAGAATGAAGATGCCAACCTGTTGTGCCACTTCCCGCATCTTGAGGTTGATGGGCCTGCGGCTCACGGCTTCGATCAAAAAGAACATAAGGTGTCCTCCGTCCAGGACCGGGATCGGCAGCAGATTGATTATGCCCAGGTTGACACTCAACAGGGCTATAAAAAAGATGAGATTGATGATGCCAGCCTCGGCCTGCTGTCCTGCCAACTGGGCAATCATGATCGGACCACCCAGGGTCTTGGCCGAAATGGTACCGGCAATGATCTTTCCAATCGCCAATACCGTGAGTTTGCCAATCTGCCAGGTTTGCAACACCCCCTGGGCAGCGGACTGAAAGGGGTTGAGTCGCTCTATAGTAACGGCCCCGGAAGCCGTTATTCCTATGACATATTTCTCAACCGGTTCTCCAAACAGATTCTTGGAAGAAACGAGTTTGGGAACCACCTTCACCAGGAGAGTACTGTTGTCTCGCAATATCTCAATGCGGAGGGGACCACCACTACTTTGCTTGATCAGGTCTGCCAAGTCTTCCCATCGGGCTACCGGTTTGCCGTCAATAGACAAAACACGGTCCCCCGTGCGTATACCGGCATCATGGGCAGGCATCCCCTCTTGAACTTCCCCCACCTCCGGCTTCATAATCGGCAGGCCTGAGACCTGAAAGAATACAAAAAAGATCACCACCGACAGCAGGAGATTAAATGCCGGCCCCGCCAGAACGATCAGGCTTCGCTTAAAAAGACTCTTATGCGAGAAGGACAAGGGGAGCAGAGATTCGTCCAGTTCCTTTTCCGGCGATTCCCCTACCATTTTCACGTATCCGCCCAGGGGAATCGCTGAGATCAGGTATTCGGTCATCCCGATTTTCTTGCCAACGATTCTGGGACCAAACCCCAGCGAGAACTTTTTCACTCCCACGCCCATCAGTTTTGCCAAAAGGAAGTGGCCAAACTCGTGCACGAAGATCAGGACACCCAGTACAATGGCAAACGAAATGATGTTGGTAGTCATAGACCTTCCTCAGCCGTGCGGCGCGCCCAGGCTGCCGACTCCAGGATATCCGAAAGCCCGGGACTGGAAACCGGTTTGTGTTTACCCATCACCTGTTGAACCACCTCCCCGATACGCCTCAACCCAATACGGTAGTTCAGGAAGGCATCCACTGCCACTTCATTCGCAGCACTTAACACGGCAGGCATGGTTTTTCCGATCGTGCAGGCCTCAAGGGCCAGAGCGAGGCACGGGAACTTTTCCAGGTCCGGCTCTCGAAAGGTAAGAGAACCTATATTAACAAAATCAGGCGCAGGCAGCCCGAGGGGAAGTCGCTCCGGATAGGACAGGGCATAAGCAATCGGCACCCTCATGTCGGGCAAACCAAGCTGGGCTATGACAGAACTGTCCCGATAGACCACCATTGAATGGATCACACTTTCAGGATGGATCATAATTTGGATAACCTCCAAAGGCACGTCAAAGAGCCATTTTGCTTCAATCACCTCAAGTCCCTTGTTCATCAGTGTGGCCGAGTCTATGGTAATCTTTGGACCCATCTTCCACGTAGGATGACAAAGGGCCATCTCCGGGGTAATCCCGTCAAAATCTTCTGTCGATTTATCCAGAAAAGGCCCCCCGGATGCCGTAAGGATGATCTGCTCGAGGTCTTGCCTGCGGTGTCCGGCAAGACACTGAAAAATGGCACTGTGCTCGCTGTCTACGGGGATGATTGAGACTCCGTTTCTTCGGGCAGTGCCCATCACAAGTTCCCCCGCCATCACAAGGCTCTCCTTATTGGCAAGGGCAACGGACTTGCCGGCCTCTATCGCAGCCATAGTAGGCAGGAGGCCGGCTGAGCCCACCATGGCCGAAACCACAAGATCAGCCGAAGTCAGCGTTGCGGCAGCTCTATACCCATCCAGACCGTGCAAGATTTCTAAACGCCTTGCGCCCATGACCATCCTTTTGAGCTGGCCTGCCAGGTCCTCATTCAGTATCACGGCCACCTCAGGGGTGAAACGCATGACCTGTTCGGCCAGGAGCCCTACATTTCGACCTGCTGCCAGGACCGCAACCGAGAATCGCTCCGGAAACTGGTCCACCACGCGCAAGACATTCCTGCCGACTGAACCAGTAGACCCAAGTATAGAGAGACGTTTCATCACAACACATAACTCTTGAAATAATAGAGCGCTGGTGCTGCAAAAAGTAAGGCATCGATCCGGTCCAGGAAGCCTCCGTGTCCCGGAAAGATACTTCCGGAGTCCTTCAGGCCGACCGAGCGTTTCAACATCGATTCAACCAGATCACCTGTCTGCCCCAAGGCCCC
>DAOVOU010000223.1 GCA_030629475.1 Desulfobacterales bacterium
CTTACCGGAGGAGTGGCGGACGCCATAGCCATTATGGGTGTTGTCGGCATAAACGCCGTCATAGGCTATGTGACCGACAGTCAGTCTCAAAAGGCCATACATTCTCTAAAGAGTCTTGTGCGTCCCAGCGCCCTGGTAAGGCGGGACAAAAAGGCAAGGGAAATCGATGCTGCGGAGATTGTCCCCGGGGATGTGCTCGTGTTGCGCCCGGGGCAATATATGGCTGCTGATACACGGCTTGTTGAGGCAAAGCGTCTGAGCATCGATGAATCCGCGCTCACCGGCGAAAGCGTCCCTGCTGAGAAAAAGCCCGGAGTCCTTTCTGAGGAGAATGTCCCGCTAAGTGACAGGTCGAACATGTGTTACATGGGGACCCTGATAACCGGAGGTCAGGGACTCGCTGTAGTCGTGGCCACAGCGAGGTTTACGGAGATGGGCAAGATACAGGCCCTTGTTGGAGAGGCCGAAGCCCCTAAAACTCCGATGGAGATGCAGCTTGATCAGATAGGGACCCAGTTGGTGATCGCTTCATCTGCATTATGCGGCATTGTGTTTGCAGTCGGCTTTTTCCGCGGTTACGGGTTCCTTCTGATGTTCAAAATGGCCATTTCCCTCGCAGTAGCGGCCATTCCCGAAGGGCTTCCCACAGTGGCAACCACGACCCTTGCCCTTGGTATTCGGGAGATGCGTCGGCACAATGTCCTTATCAGACGTCTTGATGCGGTGGAGACCCTCGGCTCCGTACAGGTCATCTGTCTCGACAAGACCGGCACAATCACCATGAACAGGATGTCGGTCATAGAGCTCTACGTGGGAGGAAAGCTGATCAAGGTCTCAAAGGAAAAGCTTCCGCTTATCTCAGGTCGCGTTGATTCCGTCTTCCTGCAGGAAACCGCCGCTCTTACGGTCTGCTCAGTCCTCTGCAGCGAGAGCGAGGTGATCGAAAACAGCAAAGGTTATGTGGTAAACGGCTCTCCCACGGAGAATGCCCTGGTATACATGGCCATGGGCTGCGGTCTTGATGTCCTGAATCTCAAAGAGGACTTTCCCCTGGTGAAGATGATCTACCGTTCCGAGAGACGGAATATGATGATGAGTCTCCATAAGACCGACAATGGCAAGATTCTTGTTGCGGTCAAGGGCAGCCCGAGTGAGATACTGGCCCTCTGTGCCCGGCAGATGAGGCGGGGGGAGACGGTTCCTTTTACGGATGAGCATCGCCTTGTAATACAGACAGAGAATGAGCGTATGGCCGGCAGGGCCTTGAGGCTGCTTGGAGTCGCATATGCCCTGGTCGACTGTGACGAGAATGTGGTCGATGACGAGGAAATTCTGGCAAATGGCCTGATATGGCTCGGGCTTGTCGGCATGGCCGATCCCATAAGGAAAGGCGTCAAAGAACTCACAGCCCAGCTCCATAAGGCCGGCATCAAGACGGTGATGATAACCGGAGATCAGGGACCGACCGCCTATGCCATAGGAAAAGAGTTAAATCTCAGCGGGGAAGAACAACTGAGGATCCTCGACTCCACCAGTCTCGCCAGTATAGACCCGGATGCCATGCAGGCCCTCTGTCAACAGGCCCACGTATTTTCCAGGGTAAGTCCCGGACACAAGCTGCAGATTGTGCAGGGTTTGCAGGGGGCATCCAGGGTTGTGGCCATGACCGGTGACGGAATAAATGACAGCCCGGCGCTGAAGGCAGCGGATATCGGTGTGGCCATGGGGGAAACAGGGACCGATGTGGCAAGGGAGGTCGCCGACGTAGTCCTTGAAAATGATAACATCGAGACCATGATCGTGGCTGTGAGCCAGGGCAGGACCATATATGCGAACGTTCGAAAGGCGCTTCACTTCCTCTTGTCCACAAACCTGAGTGAGATAATGGTCGTATTTGCCGCTAACATCGGAGGGATGGGCCAGCCACTGACCGCGATGCAGCTCCTCTGGATCAACCTGATCAGCGACATCTTTCCTGGGCTCGCCCTTTCTCTTGAGAAGCCCGAAGATGACGTGCTGGATCGTCCTCCCAGGGATCCACATGAGCCCATAGTGAGACGGTCCGACCTGAAAAGGATAACCAGTGAGGCCGGGGTCATAAGCATAGGAGCCATGGGCTCTTACGGCTACGGAATAGCCAGGTACGGCATAGGGTTAAGGGCCAGCAGCATTGCCTTTTTGAGCCTCACATGCGGCCAGCTCCTTCACGCCATAAGCTGCCGTTCGGATAAGCACACCATATTTGATTCCGAGCCCCTGCCGCCCAACAAGTACTTGAATGCTGCCCTGGGAGGTTCGTTTGCTCTTCAGGCCATGACGTTCGTTATCCCCGGGCTGAGATCCCTCCTTGGGATTGGTCCGATCGGATTAATCGATTCTCTCGTGGTGGGAAGCGCCTCTGTGGTCCCCTTTCTCGTAAATGAGATGACAAAAAAGGTTCAGAAGGAAAAGATATGAAAAAAGACTTTATCTTCACATCGGAGTCGGTGACAGAGGGGCATCCGGATAAGCTCTGCGACCAGATAAGTGATGCCATAGTTGACCGTTTCTTGCAGCAGGATCCCTATTCCTCAATTGTCGCGGAATGTGCTGTCTCCCAGTCCATAGTCTTCATTGCTTTAGTCTTTTCATCTACTGCCTTGATAGATGTACCCCATGTGGCGAGAAATGTCATCAATCAAGTAGGTTACGATGACGAGGCCTTTAGCGGCAGGGCCTGCACAGCGCTTACCAGCATAAAAGAGCTTCCCCTGGCAAAGGAATTACGCTTTGACGAGACCATGCTCACAGAAGAGGAGATCGACCGCATCACCGTGAGGAGAAACCAGGTCAATGCCTTTGGCTTTGCCTGTAACCAGACCCCGGCGTTTATGCCCCTTCCCATATGGCTTGCTCATAAGCTCGCAAGACGGCTTACATCCGTGAGGTTCAGGAAGCAGCTTCCCTATCTCGCCCCGGACGGAAAGACACAGGTGGGGGTTGAATATAGAGACGGCAGGCCGCACAGTATCCATAGTATCACCATACAGGTTTGTCAAAAAAAGCCTTTGGCAGGAATTCTCCCCGATTTCAAGTTGCTGGAAGATGATATAAGAGAAACGGTGATCGAGCCCTCATTCCACGGGGAAGAGATCAGGCCCGACACCGGGACAAGGATATTCATACAGCCCGAGAGCCCGGATATTGGCTGCGGGCCGTCCATGCATTCGGGGCTCACCGGGCGCAAGAATGCCATAGATACCTATGGGGAGTATGCCAGACACAGTGGCGCAGCCCTCAGTGGTAAAGACCCCAGGCGTATTGACAGGATTGGGGCTTACGCCGCCCGGTACGCTGCCAAAAATGTGGTTGCGGCAGGACTTGCAGAAGAGTGCGAGGTCCAGATCAGCTATTCGATAGGTCTGTCACACCCTGTCAGCATCCAGGTTGAAACCTTTGGCACAAACACGGTGACCGAGGCCAGGATTGTCGCCCTGTTAAAAGAACACTTCGACTTCCGCCCGGTTGGAATAATGAGGCAATTCAAACTCAGACATCTGCCCGGGAGTATAAAAGGGGGTTTCTACAGAAAGCTCGCCGCGTATGGCCACGTTGGGCGTATGGACATCGGACTCCCCTGGGAGGTTACAGATAAGGTTATGATCCTGAAGGCGGCTGTTCCTCAGGTAAAAATACATTGAATAGATTCCACCTATTTTTCAAAACCAATTTGAAAAAAGATGCTCTTTTGGAGCAGTCATAATGGAAAAATCCGAAATCCGAAACAAATCCGAATATCAAATGTCCAAATGTCCTAAACCATGTGCGTGGTCGTACACAGACAGGATTTTAGTCGCATTATAAGATGACAAGCTCCCTTATCGTTTCTAATTTTGAATTTTTGTCATTGGATATTGTTTCGGATTTCGGATTTCGATATTCGAATTTTAATCGGAATCAATACAAAAACTTATGTCATATCGACAATCTACTGTGGATGTTGACTTGCTAAGCGCCTATATCCTGGAGGTATGGTTGTGGTCACGATATTGTATCGCACTGAAGCAGAAAAGCGACAACACCTATCAGCAATTCATATACTGGAGCGCGATTTAGGGATTGATGAGGACTCCATAAGACCCTTCTACGAAAATGAGTTGAGGGCATTACAAGAGCATGCACGAATAAGGACCTTTCTTTCTATCCTTGTAAGCCGGAGAATAAAGGAAAAATTAAACAAGGGGCTGGCCTAAAGCCTAAAAATCATCGGATTTTCATATAAAAAAGAAAGCCCGATACTGAGAACCTATGCCAAGGCCTGATCTATTTCTTCACTTATTGTCGTTTCTATGACTGATTTAAACAGTCTGGCTGCAAATCCCAGATTTGCCGCCATTTCAACACTGTCGTCTTTTACAGCGATATAACCTTTTGCCGGTCCTTCGAAGTTACACACATAACCATTCCATTGAAATCCGAGACCAAAGGACTTTGCCGTTTTGTTAATGGCTGGCTCTATACGTCTCTTTGCTTCGTCACGAGAGTATGGGTGCCCCCTCTTGAGTTGAATGTCGGCCATAAAAAAGGGATTGTGCCTCCACATAAAGAGCTTCGTCTTGCGGTCTTCAGCGCCCGGGCGATAGACAAACC
>DAOVOU010000004.1 GCA_030629475.1 Desulfobacterales bacterium
GATCCAAACACAGAAGTTATACGTTTTTGACCACTATTCCACTATTCCAACATTCCATTATTCCATGTGAAAGGCACAAACTGGCTGCCACTAAAAGCTTTGTACTTTCAATGACTTGTACAATTTCCGAGACGTTAATTATTACCGGGTACGGGGATATGGGCCTGGCCGTCCGATCCCTTCAACTTGATGCGTCCGATTTTATCACCAAACCTGTTGGGAGCGAGGCTCTATCAGTTGCTTTAAGACGGGCCAAGGAAAGGCTGGATATAAGAAGGATGCTCAAGGAATACACCGATAATCTGGAGGTTATGGTCAAGGCGGCTACAGAGGAGTTGAGGAAGGCCCACGACTTTCAAAAAAACCTCATCCAAAGTTCTATTGACGGGATCATCGCTGCGGACAAAGGTGGGACTATTGTGGTCTTCAATCGAGGGAGTGAGGATTTGCTGGGCTATACAGCAGATGAAGTTGTCGGGAACATGCATATGGACAGCATATACCCTCCTGGCGTTGGTGAAACGATCAATGAAACACTCAACTCCGAAGCCTATGGAGGCAAGAATAGACTTGTCAACTATGAGAATGTGCTCATCTCAAAAGGTGGGGAAGAAATCCCTGTGCGCATATCAGGAGCTACCCTTTTTGAAGACGGTGCGGCTACAGGAGTTGTGTGCTTTTTCCAGAATTTGCGGGAAATCAAACGTCTGCAAAGAGAATTGATACAAAGCGCAAGGTTGTCCGCTATTGGGCAGGCGGTCGCCGGCATGGCCCATTATACCAAGAATATCTTGAACGGGCTGCAGGGTGGTGTTTACATCGTCAATACAAGCTTAAAGAAGAATAAGCCACATCTTTTATCCAAAGGCTGGAGCATAGTGGAAAACAATGTTGGCAAAATTTCTGATTTGGTCATGAATATGCTCATTTATTCCAAAGAACGTGAACCCGATTACCAAGAGTGTTCGCCCAATGATATCGCCAAAGAAGTCTATGACCTTATGTATGAGACCCTTGAAGCCAGGTCGGCCAAGTTATACGATCTTATGAAGAAAAAATCTAAGGTCAAACTATTCAAAGATTTTGATTTGTCTATAAATGAATGTTACCTTGACCCAACCGGGCTCCACCGCTGTCTCCTTAATTTGGTCACCAATGCCATTGATGCCTGCACCCTGGAGCCCGATAAGGACAAGGATTTCTCAGTCGTCATAAAGACCCGCAAGGAAAACGATGGTATCAGGTTCGATATTGTGGACAATGGTGTGGGCATGACCAAGGAAGTTCAGGAAAAGCTCTTTGAAAAGTTCAAATACGATAGCCCCAGCGGGACAAAAGGAAACCCCAGATGCATAGCCCAGAGGATTCCGAAAACAACGTGAAAAATGGAAAGGAGGGAGCTATCATGGGAAAGAAGATCCTCATCGTGGATGACGAACTCGAACAAATAGACTTTGCGTCGACTGTATTGGCAGAAAGCGGTTACACACCTATAGGCGCTATGGATAGCAAGGAAGGGATGAAGAAGGTCAAGGCCGAAAAACCCGATCTCATTCTCCTGGACATAATGATACCCGAACGGGGTGGGATCGGAATGTATCACGATCTGAAGCATGACCAGGAGACCAAAAACATCCCCGTTATCATTGTCACGGGAATTGCCAGAGGTGCGCATTTCGAGGACATCATGATGACACCAGGCCAGGACATCCCAGCCCCTGACGGATATATTGAAAAACCGATGAACGCAGATGCCATGCTCAAGATGGTAAGTGATTTGTTATCATAAGAGATGTTTTACTTTGCCTTTTGGGCAAGGTAGCCAAGAAGATACTCTGTAGACAGTTTAACGTGCTTGTCTCAAGGTAGAGAGGTCTCAGCTTCTATTTTTTCAAGGCTTCCTTGACTGCCTTAATTAACTCAACGGGATCAAGCGGTTTTTCAATGTAACCGTCTGGTATCGTGTACTTTGTTAATCCCGTGGTCTCGACGAATTTTTTCTCGTCCCGTAGTGGCTGCTTGTACATAAAGTTTCTAAAATCGATGCCCGTCACCTCGGAGACCCCTGTGATCACGACGACTGGAATATTGCTCATGCTCGGGTCCCTCTTCATTTCCTGGAACATGGTAATGCCGCTTTTCTTTGGCATCATCAGGTCGAGAAATACTAGATCCGGCTTCTCCTTGCGTAAGACTTCAAGCCCCTCAACCCCGTCTTTTGCACCAATGCCTGTATACCCGCTCTCCTCCAGAACTGCACTCACAAAGGTGATAACGTCGGGCTCATCGTCCACGATTAATATTCTCTTGGGCATCTTTCGTCTCCTTTCGATGATAACTGCAAAAACCTCGACAATCGACAATCAACATAACGGGAGATGCCTCCCACATGTGACATCTCACACTCCGCAGGGAGGAGGCCAAACGGGGTGAGAGGTTAACAAGGGAGGCCTCCCGGATCTGGCATCCTACATGCCTAAGAGCCTCGTTATTTCGGGATGCTTGATTATTACCTTGAGAAACTGAGCGGTCCGGCGTTCCAGGCGGTTATCAAGAATTCTGGACATCTTATGCATAACCAAATATCCCATGGCATGGTCACGTTCAAGGAGGGCCAAGAACTTATCCGCGGGCATGAGAAAGATTTCGGATGGTTCAGCAGAAACAGCGTACGAGGTATGGGATGCCGCCGTAACCAGAGCAGACCAGCCAAAAGAATATCCCGGCTTTATGGCACCCAGAGAGATAATAATGGCTGGGGCGAGTTCTGCCTCAAGCAGCACCTTGCCTCTTTTTAGTGAATAGAAACGGTCGGCCCTATTGCCTGCTTCGTAAATGATCTGTCTTTCCTCAAACGACGCCTCTTGAATCATGGGAAGCAAGTTTTCAAGCATCCGGTCCGTCAAATCCTCAAACAGCACGATCCTTTTCAAGTCTTCTACAGAAACCATATATATCTCCTCTCCAGGCCCGAATCGTACCTGTTCACGGGGAGCGAAAAGGCGCTCAGCGCAGAGAGCGTAGAGCACAGCGTTTTTACTCTTTGGGCTTTGACCTTTGCGCTATGCGCTTATACCCATCACTCCAGTACTCCATCACTCCAAATGGCGCGAAGCGCCTAACTTCTATCACATCAACAGGAAAACTACTACCAGAAAAATGGTTGCTATGGCCGCAGTTATTCCAATAGGTGAGGTGCCTGTCCGCAGGGCCGCACGAACGCCGGCTTTCTTCAAGACCAGTTTTTCTCCTGTTATACCACTTATCACCCAGGCAGGCACCATGGCCAAAAGGGCAGCTCTTGTCGGACAGTCCCTGGAGACGCGGCCAAGATAACCGGCCAAACCACCCACAAAGACCCTCTCTGATGCCCTGTTTATGCCGTTCAGGGCCTTGTCCATGATATAGTAAAAGAGGCGGCCCCCTTTGCGGTAGAACCAGTCAGTATCCAGATTAATAGCTCTCATTTCTGGTGGATAGTACCCTGAAAGGATGAGAAGACAAAAGGCAAGGGCGCCGAACATCAGCAACTGCAATTGACCCACCACATGAGCACCCGTGTATGGCACATAATGAACCGGGTAAGGGAGGATATCATAGAGCGGCCGCGGAAATATCGCAATAGCAACACACAAAAAGGCAGCGATCCCCATAGCAAGGAGCATATTGAGAGGGGGTTCCTTTGTCCTGATACCGGAGTCATGGCCAAAGAATGTGAAGAAAGGCACCTTGATGCCCGCATGGTGAAACACACCTGCTGAGGCAAATTGCAAGACGAGCCATACAGCAACCATATTTCCATGGGAAGCCGCACTCACAATCATCGATTTGCTCACAAAGCCGCTAAAGAGAGGAAATGCTGATATCGAAGCGGCGCCTACCATGCAAAACAGACAGGTTAGAGGCATGGTCTTATATAACCCCCCGATATCCGTGCATCTTATCTTCCCGGTCATATAAAGTACAGACCCAGTAGACATGAAAAGAAGGGCTTTATACAGGATATGACAGAAGGCATGGGAAACAGTGCCATTTATGGACAGTTGTGTCCCTATACCGATCCCGCACATCATGAATCCAACCTGGTTAATGAGGCTATAGCCGAGTACGCGTCTTATGTCATTCTCCAGAACAGCATAAAAGATGGGCATTGCAGTCATGAGGACCCCCATGTATATCAGAAGCTCGGTACCCGGAAAGGTTCTTGCCATCAGATATACCGCACTCTTTGTGGTAAGAGCACTCAAAAAGACCGCACCTGTGACGGTTGCTTCGGGATAGGCGTCCTGGAGCCATGGATGCAGGGGTGGGATAACACCGTTTAGGGCAATGCCGATGAATATGAGCCAGGAAGCTAGCCCGCCCAATCCTATGTATGCAAACTCTATGGTGCCTGTGTTCTGTATATAGATGATTATACCTGCCAGAAGGCAGAGACCTCCGAATATGTGAACCAAAATATACCTGAACGCCGCATTTTGCGCTGCCTTTGTTCTGCGGGCCAGGATGAGGAACGTGGAGGCTACAGCCAATAATTCCCAAAAAATGTAGAGAGAGAAAAAATCTCCCGCAAAACTGACACCCACGGCGCCTCCGGCATAAAGCAGTGCTGAAATATGTTGTAGATCATCCTTTACTTTCAGCGCAAAAAGAATCCCTATGAAGCTTATTATCGTGAATATATATCCAAAGACCATACTGAGCCTATCAACCCTGCCAAAGATGAGGTCGTAGTCCAAGAAATGGACAATCCAATATTTTCCTTCAGGCATCTTGACAAGGGTTATGAATGCAGCAACAGGCAGGAGCAACATGAATACGGATTTGAGCCTTCCCTTGATAAAAGGGACAAAAAGGGCACCGACAATAAATATTGCTGACGGGGGAATCAAGTTAGTCATAATAGTTTTCGTCTCTCTTAACAAATATGCGCAACAGTTTTGCTATGAAGATGAGAGCCACACAGGAGCCAAATCCGTACACTGCAAAAAAATTCGTGGCCCCTTCCCATGGAAAGTCAGCGTGCTTATGAATAAAAAAGTCAATAATAAGGAGCACGACAAGGGATATATAAAAAAAGACTAAGAATCTTTTTACGTTTTGCGGTTTGTCAAAAATCTTCAGCTCTCTTTTCATCTAAACTTGCTCCCTCTATGAACTTAGTTCGCTTCGCTCACAATTGGAATAATGGAACGATGGAAGGATGGAATAATGGGCCTTAGAAAATCTTGGCTTTTTTATGTCTTTTACGCTATTCCATCATTCCTTCCTCCGGCTTGCAACCAGCCAACTAAAGTGATATAATTTCAATAAGTTGTAGAAATTCCGAGACATTTAATTACAAGTAAGGTTTAAGAAAAATGAATGCAAGATATAAAGCAGCTACTACCATCACTATATGAATAACTGTCTTGTATCCTGGTACGGGCTCATGAGAAAGTACCATTTTTTCTTCTTCATCCATTGATCTACCCTCCTAATAAGCCTTCCACTGCCATACGGGCCAATTCAAGAAAGGGCTGGGGATAAAAAAACAACACAATGGAGAGCAATGCGGTTAAGACAAGTGGCACCACGCACCATGGGGGGGCCTCTTGTACTTTGTTTTCAAACATAGACTCTTCCGGCGTGCAGAAAAAGGCCTTATATACGATGGGCAAAAAGTATGCGGCATTTAGCAGAGAGCTTCCAAGAAGGACAAACAACATAAGCATTTGATCGGCCTCGAGCGTCCCTAATACAAGATACCATTTGCTTATAAAACCACCACAGGGAGGAAGCCCGATCACGCTCAAGGAGCCAATGAAAAAAGCAATCATGGTAACCGGCATCCTTTTCCCTATACCGACCATTTGACTGATGTACTTCTTGCCTGTGGCCACAGCGATAGCGCCTGCACAAAAAAAGAGGGTGATCTTGCCAAAGGCATGCATGGCGATGTGGGTCATGCCGCCGATCATCCCCTTGGGAGAAAGGAGTGCAATACCAAGTATAATATATGACAGTTGACCGATGGTTGAAAACGCAAGACGTCGCTTTAGTTCATCCTGGGTAAGGGCAATGAGTGAGGCCACTATTACGGTAAACGCAGCAGCATAGCAAACCAGGGTACCAAGATGAAGATCCAGCAACAGGTTTGTTCCAAAGACCCCCGTTATCATGCGAAGGATGCTAAAGGCGCCAACCTTCACAACGGCCACCGCATGCAACAAGGCGCTGACCGGCGTGGGCGCTACCATGGCTGCGGGAAGCCACGAATGAAAAGGCATAATAGCAACCTTAGCAAACCCGAAAACGAGCAGGATTAGAAGCACCACGATTAAGGGCTTAGACGCGGTTCCGGCCAAGAAACCCTGCTTTGCAAATTCCAGGGTGCCCGCCAGGTTGTAAGATATCAGCATTGCCGGAAGAACAAATGCTATGGATGTACCAAGTATATAGAGGAGATACTTACGCCCAGACTTGCGCGCCTCAGGGTCCTGATGGTGAACAACCAGGGGATAGGTGGCTAAAGAAAGCATTTCATAAAAGAGATAAAGGGTCAGCAGGTTTGCTGAAAAGGCCACACCAACGGTTGCTGAAAGGCAGATGGCAAAGTAGCAAAAATACCGGGTCTGGCTGTGTTCTTTCAGACCTCTCATATAGCCGATCGAGTATGCAGATGTGACGATCCACAGCGATGAAGAGACCAGCGCAAAGAGCATACCAAATGTATCGACCCTGAACTTGATTGCAAGCCCCGGGATGACCTCAGCGACCGTATATACGATCTCGGTCCCTTTCAGGACGGTCGGAACCATGGATAGAACGATCAAAAACTTTACAGTTGCCGCCACAAAGGTCCAGGCTTCACGGACATTCGGCACTCTGGTGCTTGTAACCAGAATCGGAACGACCAACAGTGAGGCCAGGACAGCCAGTAAGGGCTTTATTGACGTAATCGTTTCCATATGATCCTTATTCCATCTCCGTCATAGAATGCCTTCTGGTATGGCAAATTGAATAATCTTTGTTACGATATCACTCGTGTAAATACCGACTATGACCAGGGCTGCGGCAACGATCCAGAGGGGAACCACCATTGAGAGCGGTGCCTCGTCAATCGGTTCCGGTTGGTGATCGTGCCCGTGAGCGTGATGATCCGTAAAAGGCTCAAAGAAGGCTATTTCGATTATCCTGAAAAAGAGGACGGCATTTACTAAACTGGAAAAAAGAAGCGCGCCCATGAAGAACCAGTGCTCTGCCCGGATAGCACCTAAGATCAGGTACCACTTGCTGAAAAAACCACAGGTCGGAGGAACACCTATCATTGATAAAACCCCTACCGTAAAGGCTGTCATGGTAAACGGCATCTTTCGATACAAACCCTTGAGATCATCAAAGGCATATCCCTTGAGCTTATAGACAATGTTGCCTGCGACCAGGAACACGCACAAGGTCATGAGGGCGTCGTTTACAATATGGAGGATCGCTCCGGTCATTCCAGCGCGGTTTCCAAGCCACGCGCCGCCAACCATATAGCCCACTTCTGCAATAACGATGTAGGTTAACATCTTCTTCAAATTGCGCTCTGCCAGCGCAAGGATGGCGCCCATAACAATGGCAATGACGGCAAGCCAGACAATAGAGTCACTCACTGCCAGGATGTTAAAGGCGAATTCTGGAGTGAAGACAGTCAATATGAAGCGGATCATCACATAAATCATCACCTTGGTCACTAAAGGGGCAATCAAACTGCTGGCCGCAGAGGGGGCGTACGTATAAGCATTGGGCAGCCAGGCATGTAAGGGAAAGAAGGCCATCTTGAGCCAAACCCCGACCATAAGGATAATAAAAGCACCCAGCACGGCCTTGGACTGATAAAGAGAGGGCAATATCTTAGCAATATCCACCATATTCAATGAACCAGTGACAATATAGAGATACCCAACGCCCAACAGATAAAAGCAGGCCCCAATGGTACCCATGTATAAATAATTGAGGGCCGCCAGCGGAGCACGGTCCTCCCCCATGGCAAGCAAGCCGTAACCGGTGAGGGCCGCAATTTCCAGCAACACGTACAGGTTAAAAGCATCTCCGGTGACCACGATACCCAAAAGTCCTGTAACCATAAGGACATATAATGTATAGAACGGACCTATCTTGTCCGGAAACTCCTGGTCAATACTCTTTTTGCTTGCTATCAAATTAAGGAGAGCAACTACTGACACCACTGATAGAACCAGCCCGTTGAGATGATCCACATAGTAGGCAATGCCCATTGGCGGGTCCCATCCGCCCAATTTGTAAACAATCACCCCTTCATCCAGGACCCTCAATAGCAGGCCAATGCACGAATAGGCCGCCACCCCCAGGGCAGCAACCGCAATCGGAAAACAGAGTCTCTTGTTCACCCATCCGGCCACACAGATGACAAGGGCCGACAGCAGCGGAACGACGACAAGGAGTGCAGGATATTGTTCGCTCATTTTTCCCTTATCTGCGCTAAGATTTCATCTTCTTCAAGGGTGTTGTACCGGTTATAGACCCTTATAGCCAGGGCCAGGGCCACCCCAAGGGTAGCCACGGCCACCACGATGGCGGTCAGCATCAGCACATGAGGCAGCGGATTTATATAGTCCACGGCATGCACCATGTGAGTCCCCGCGCCATGGCCCTCGCCATGGCCATGCTCTATGATCGGAATGGTGGCCCCTCTCTTGGCGCCTATTGACACGTAAAACAAGATGATGGCTGTTTGAAAGATACTCATGCCCACGATCTTTTTGACCAGATTGTTCTTGGCGATCATGGCATACAGGCCGATCATCATTAAGGTGATATAGATCCAGTAATTATACTTGGCGACAAGCATTTGCATCAAATCATCCATTTCACTTACAGCCCTTCATCATATTTGCCCGCGGATGAGAGATTGTTATAAATCCAAATTATCGTAGCCATGACGGCAACTCCTACACCGATTTCCACAATGAGAATGCCGTGGGATCGCGCAGTAACCGGATCGACATAAAGCACGGACGCAAGCGCACTGTAATCCATAAAATTAAGCCCCAACAGCAGACACAACGCACCAGTACCCGCATAGATAAAGACACCGGTGGGAGAAAGGAGGGCATCCACCTTTTCGCGCATCCGTTGAACAGCCGTTCTCAGATCCTGGGAGATAGCAAGCAACATGATGCTGGCTCCCAGGATCACGCCGCCCTGAAACCCCCCACCAGGGCTGTGGTGCCCATGGGCAATTACGTACAGGCCAAAAAGCTGAATAAAGGGGATCAGCAACCGGCAAACCGTCTTGATGATCAAATCGTGCGGGGTCCACAGGGTATCGATCCTTTCAAAGTCGTCCGAATCAGGAGGTATCTTCCCGCCTTCTTTGACACGTATAGTCGCTCCGGTAAGAACATGCCGATAGAGTCGATCTTCAGGCTCCTTGCGCCGAAAGATCCGCAGGAGAATAAAACAGACGACCCCGCCCGAGAAAATCACAGTGGTTTCAAACATGGTGTCATAACTGCGATAGTCGGCAAGGACCGCGGTGACGATGTTGGGCACGGAAGTTTCCTCCATGGTCTTTTCAATGAAGTGAGGAGAAAGATGCGTGCTGGCAGGAGAGGCCGGGTCTGCCCACCCTGGGAAATCGACTGTGCCGTAAATCAACAGCGCACCCGTCAAAACCGCTATGATGAGTCCTATGATCTTCAATCTTTTGTCCTCCTTGTCGTGCGGAAAACAGCCGCAACAAAAAAGACCGTACTGGCACCCGCGCCGACCGAAGCCTCGGTAAAGGACACATCCACCGCCCCCATGATGGACCACAGCAGGCACATCATGAAACTGTAAGCCCCAAAAAGGATAGCCGCCCCCAGGAGATCCTTGACGGTAATGGCCCCAATGCCGGCTATGACGACCAAAGTGAGAATGGCCAAATCTAGCTGCCAGATCATAGGCTATCTCCTTTTCTCTCCCTTGGTCCAGGGGGCCAGGCCGGCCCTGACGCCCGCGTCAACAATAGCGTGGGTGGCCGTGGGGCTGGCCAGAAAGACAAAAACCACGATCAAGATAATCTTGGCGCTGGTCAGCAAGGTGCCCAGCGAAAAATGATGAAGGTTAAATAGGGCAAGGCCTATCAGTGCCAACAGCAAGCCCAGGGTGTCGAGTTTGCCGGCTGGATGGAGCCTGCAATAAAAATCAGGAAAACGAAGGATCCCTACAGCGCCGCCAGTAAAGAAAAAGAGCCCGGCAAACAAAAACAGGCATACGATTATGTCCATCCGTCACAACCTCCCAACACTCCAACGCTCCGTTAACTTACATCGCTTCATCGTACAATCCTTTGCGCTTTTGAAAGTACCTTGAAGCCGCCAGGACCGCGAGAAAGTTTAACATGGCGTAGGCCAGGGCAATGTCCACGAACATCTCCACCCGATGGAAGATAAGGCCGATCAGGATCAGCAACACCGTGGTCTTGCTCCCAATGGCATTGACGCCGATCATACGGTCCACGACCGTCGGCCCGAACAGAGGGCGGTACAAAGAAAGGAGCATCAAAAAAGCCAAATAAAGACCCGAATACAAAAAGACGTTATCCATCAGACCTCACCAAATGCTTTGGCAATGTTTGCTTCCATTGCGCCCGGCAAGGGATCTCCGGACGCTTTGTCAATGGCATGGACCTTGAAATCCCCATCAATCGATACATCAACGGTAATGGTGCCAGGGGTGAGTGTGATTGAATTGGCAAAGGTCACCAGAGCTAAGTCACTTTGTAGCTTGCTTCGAAATTTAACGATTTTTGGGTCGATCAATTCCATCATCCTCGGATGGAAGACCAGGTAGGTCACGTGAAGATTCGCCTTGATGATCTCGACCATCAGCCATGGGACATACCTGATGAACCGGGCCCACTGACGCAAGAGACCCTTTATTTTAGGGGAAGGAAACAGCAGGTCACACGAAAGGTAGGAAACGATTGCGCAAGAAATGAGCCCAAGGCTCAGATGAAAGGGATCAAACTTGCCCGAAAGCACCACCCAGACCCCAAGCATGATGATAAAGGTAAGAGCAAAAGGATAGAAAAGCACCCTCCTGCCTTGCGCAGACCGGACAGAGATGTACTCCTCGTTGAGGTTAGCTAAAGGCCCCTGCGGCAGATTTTCTTCCCCCTTTTTTTCCAACAGGCAGTCCTCCTTTTCCACATCCTACTACTTCTCTTTTCGTCATCTGTTGCACACAGCAATTGATATGCCAGAACCTTAATCGCTGGGTTACTGTTTTTATAACGCATTGATTTTACGGCTTTTGTTCTGAAACAGGGAGCGACTAACGGAGGTTGAGGAGCGGCATATTTATGCCGAATAGGCGAGCGAAAAGTAGCCGTATGGCATTTTTTTGCCGATTAGTTCTTTCCGGCTTGGTCTTTCTTTCAGGAGATGGGAATGCGAATGGTGAAGGTGGTTCCGACACCGACCTTGCTCTCAAGAGTGATATCTCCTTCCAGCTTTCTAACAATGTTCTGGCAGATGGAAAGCCCAAGGCCTGTCCCTTTACCCGGGGGCTTTGTGCTATAAAAGAGATCAAATATCTTTACCTGATGTTCCTCCGGGATTCCCACACCATTATCTTTGACGCTTATCTCGATCTCTGAGTTGGTCTTGAGGGTTTGTATCTCAATGCGTTTCTCGTCTTCCGCTTTTTCTAGTACAGCATGAATGGCATTGGTAATGAAGTTCACAAAGACCTGCTCCAACAATCTTGGGTCCGAGTTCACAGAAAGAGGCCCCCCGGCAAAATTGAAGTCGATTTCAATGGAGGTATGTTTCAGTTCAGGAGTGAGAAAATCGATCGTCTCTTTGAGTACTTCGTGGATGTCGAACTCTCTTTTGGTCGGAGCTGATTTGCGGGCAAAGGCCAGAAGTTTGTGGGTGATGTTACTACAGCGCATGGTGTGAGCGCTAATCTTTTTTACGGCTTCCTCCAGCTCTCTGCGCTCATCGGAGCTCAGGCCCCTGGCATCGCTGACGACTTCCCCTGCCCAACCAGACGCCTCATTGATAACTGCGAGGGGATTGTTGATCTCGTGGGCCACCCCAGCGGCTATACGACCTATCTCTGCCAGCCTGTCTACCTGGATGAGGTCTTCCTGGAGCTTTTTCCGCCGGGTAATATCCTGGCATATTCCCACCGTACCGACCCTTTGGCCTTCTCTGTTGGTCAGGTCCATCAGAGAGACATTACAATAAACCGTTTTTCCTTCCTTGTGTCGAAAGGGGACCTCTAGCGCCAGCGCGCAACCCTCTTGCTGGCAGGTGTCAATCACAGGCCCAAACGATTCCGGGTCTTGGGCCAGAGTCTTGACAGGCCTGCCCACTACCTTTTCGAAGGCATAACCCAACACCTTTTCGCCCCCCTTGCTAAAAGAAACCACAACCCCCTCGGCGTCTGTGGCAAAGATCAGTTCGGTGCAATTCTGCAATATACACCGAAGGTACGCCCTGGTTTGGTGTAACTCTATTTTGTGGCTGGCCAGCTCCTGGGTGACCTTTTTGAGTTCGGCCAACAGCGAGCTATTCGATTCCGTAGATTTCGCGTAGGTCACTAATCGCCTTTCTCATCCCGCGTTTACCCAGGCCTCCTCTCTATAGAGTTCCTCGACGTGCTCCTTGAACTTGGTCCCTTGTACCTCCATCTTCTTCTTATGGGCATCTCTAATAACAGCCACAAGATTATCGTAATCAACTGGCTTGCTAAGATACTGAAAAGCTTCCAGTTGGCCACTTTCTAAGGCGGTTTCTACGGAGGCATAGGCCGTCAATACGATGGACTGGAGGAAGGGCTGGATTTCCCTGAGTCTCCTTTGGGCCTCCACCCCATCCATGCCCGGCATCTTAAGATCCACAACCGCTACGTCATAATGCTCTTGTTTTGCCGCCTCAACAGCCTCTTCACCGGAAAACGTGGACTTCACGGTGAACCCTTGCTTCAAAAGCCGCTTGGACAGGTATTCAATTAATGTCTCCTCATCGTCTACCAAAAGAACTCGAATGTTTGGCTGATCGTTCATACGTTCCACCTTAAGGTTGGTATCAAGCCTTCATACGCTCGTGGTTAAAAGATTGACAGCCGAAAACCCTGACAACTACACTCCATTTAGTATTTTCTTGCTCAATTGTCAAGGAAATCTACCAACCCCGCATGCCAACGTCAATGTCAACGTTAACATAATGTTTTACAATGAAAATTTCCTCTTTTCTAAAATCCCCCCTATCCCCCCTTTTCAAAAGGGGGGAACTTCAAAGTCCCCCTTTATTAAAGGGGGACCCGCCTGCCAACGCCTGGCTCGCAGCGGAGCTACAGTGCCGGCACATACGGCAACCTGCCCGCCATTGTCAGAGATGCCAGCATATAAGCTCAATGCTGTCTCAGGCGTTGGCAGGCGGGTGGCGGGCAGGTTTAGGGGGATTTCTTATGCTTGCATAATGTGACTTTGACGGAGCCCTGACCAACCCCGGGTTAGGTTGCCGCAACGAGTTCGCTGAACAGATTTTCCTTAAAAAGTATCCCTACTACGTTTTCGCCTTCTACGACCGGGAGCCAGTCGATCCTCCCAGAATTCATGAGATGTAGAGCTTCCATAAGGGTACCACTTTGATGAATCACATGAGTCACGGGTGACATAATTTCGCTGGTTGTCCTCTCCAGGATGGCCTCGCATTCCTCCCGGAACTGACCCTGCCAAAAGATCGGAAGTTCTTCCATCGACTCTGTGGAAGGTTCCATATGACCAAGGATATCATTAACCGAAAGCATTCCCAGAATCTCTTCGTTCTTCTCCACCTCGTCAACCACCAGCAAGAAGGAAGGACATCTACTCTGCCGTTTCTCGTCCAGCATCTTGACCGCCTCTGTTACCTTTGTCTGGGGCGATATGCGTCGAAGCGAGCCCAGCTCAAGCATCAAGTCTTTTATTCTTTTTTCAGGCATTATGTGTACATTCGTCTTACATCGTTATCTTTGGAAACGGAACACTCCCTTTCCGTTCGGACATAAAATCGCTTCGCGATTTTATATAACGCGGCCTCCGGCCCGTAGGGCCTACGCCCCGGAGGGCTACGCCGCTGAAGAATGGAAGTTCCTGCTATCAAACTTATACTACCCGTCCGCACGATAATCAAGCAAGTCATGTGCCAGAAGCCATAGGGTCCGAAGGCATCTACTAAGGTGTTGATTTCGCAACATTTATGTGTGAGGCTTAATGTGAGGCTTAAAGAGACTCTATGATTCAAGTAATCGGCAAATTTATGCCGATAATGCCGGAGCAACATAATTGTTGACATTTTTTTGCCGTTTTTTATAATATTTGAACTTATGGGCTTCGCCCCAATTGGAATATTGGAATAGTGGAATGATGGAATGATGGGTTTAAAGGACTCAAAACAAATATTTTCTTCCACTCTTATCCCCAATATTCCAGTATTCCATCATTCCATTATTCCTTGATCGAGCTCGAAACATGCCTCATAAATATCTATAATGTCAATAGGTTGTAGAAATTCCGAAACGTTTAGTTAAGTGAGAAGCTCTTAGCCCATGATTCATATGGCTTTTCACGCCGCTTCCATCATGGCATGGTATTTGAAGCGACGAAAGGCAGGGATCAAGAATGATTCCTCAAAAAGTTGCGTTACATGGCCAAATCGAACCGGACCTTTTTCCGGAGCTTGTGGTCGTGAGCGAGCACATGCGCTCGGTCATTAGAACCGTGCAGCAAATAGCCCGGTTTGATGCCAATGTCCTTATCCTTGGTGAATCTGGAACGGGTAAGGAACTTGTGGCGCGCATCATTCATCAAAAAAGCAAACGCAGGGATAAGCCGTTTGTGCCAGTTAACTGCGGCACCCTCTCTGGGGAGCTCTTCGAAAGCAAGCTCTTCGGCCATGAAGTGGGAGCCTTCACAGGCGCCGTCAGGCAGACTAAGGGAAGGTTTGAGCAGGCCCACAAGGGGACGCTCTTCCTGGATGAAGTTTCGGAGATCTCTCCACTTAATCAGGTGAACTTTCTCCGAGTGTTGGAGGATGGGCGCTTCCGTAGAATCGGAGGCGAAGTCCCGATCAAGGTTGATGTTCGCATCATTGCAGCCACCAACAAAGATCTTGAGGCAGAAGTCAAGACCGGCCGCTTTAGAGGAGACCTCTACTACCGTCTCCAGGTTATCCCGATCAAACTTTTACCCTTGAGGGAACGGAAGGAGGCCATCCCTCATCTTGTAAGCTATTTCTTGGAGCGATTTGCCAAAATATATCAAAAGGACAGGGTCACCGTTTCCTCCGACGCAATGCAATTCCTCATGTCCCACGAATGGCCCGGTAGTATAAGACAGCTCAAGAACCTAATGGAGCGAATGTTTTTGATGGCATCGGGACCGACCATCAATCCGGAGGATTTTCCGGAAGATTTTCTGGAAGGGGCTCCTGGGCCGGACACAAAGGGGGATCAAGAGTCTCATGATACAAGCGACGTGTCTTCTCCTCTCCAAATCCCGGGCGGCATTGAACCTTTACAAAAAGCGCGGGAAAGGCTGGAAAAGTCTCTTATCTTAAGGGCCTTGGAAATAACGGATGGGCAGAGAGCCAGGACGGCTGACCTGCTTGAGATCAAGCCTCGTACCCTACGGCAAAAAATGAGCGATTATGCAATTGAGTTTCGCAGGACGCGAAAGAAACACTCGTAAAGTCTTGAGCCTGAGAAATGAGTGTAGCTCTGGAAAGGGGGACCGAAGATGAAGCCCAGGCTCTTGATAGTTGATGACGAGGAAATGTTTCTGGAATATCTTTCCAAGCGTTTGATAAACCGCAAATACAATGTGACGACTTGCTTAACCGGTGAAGAGGCCCTTGAAAGGGTCAGGAATCACGATTTCGACGTGATCATACTTGATGTTCTCATGCCGGGCATTGACGGGATCGAGGCCCTTCGCGAGATCAAGAATCTAAAGCCTCTCACCGAGGTCATTATGTTAACCGGCCATGCCTCCCCGGAGTCAGGCATAGAGGCGATGAGGCATGGTGCCTACGATTATTTCAGGAAACCTTGTGACACCGAAGACCTGGTCTCCAAGATCAACAAGGCCTATGAGAGAAAGGCCGAACAAGAAGCGCGCATCCGTGCGGCCGAAGTGGCCGAAATCACGTAGGGGCGCATTCACAGGAAAGGGGGGAATGACTTGAGTCGAACTGAAAAAGTAGTCCCCTCCCCAGCCTTCGATTCCACCGAGATTTCCCCACCATGTTCGTGAATGATCTTTTGAGTGATGAGCAGACCAAGCCCTGTGCCCCGCCCATCTTTGGTACTAAAAAACCTGGTGAAGAGTTTTGCCTTCACTTCGTCAGTCATTCCGGACCCGTTGTCAGTGACTTCAAGGAGGATAGTTTCACCGGAGTGGGCATCAGTTTCTAGCCTGGTCTTTACTGTCACCTCCCAGGCCTTGAAGGTATCTGTATCATAGATGCAAGCGTCGATGGCGTTTGAGATCAGATTCAACAGCACACGCTGGATAGCATCCCGGTCAAGGTAGGCCTGTTTCAGATTCGGATCCAGGACAATATTTAGCTTCACTCGATGTTCTTTAGCTCTATCCCTGAGGAGTTCAACTGCCCCTGAGACAATCTCGTTGGGCCTGCATACACTTCGTTCAGGTGCCCTTTCCTTGGAATATCTCAAAAGATCGAGGACAAGGTCCGAGACCTTTTCAATATTCCGGTGGACCATGCCCCACCCGTCCTGAAGCACCCGGGGTTTATCCTTGGCCATGCCTGTGTTGACCATGTACATGCCGCCGCGCAGCCCGGTCAGGATATTCTTGATATAGTGGGCCAATCCAGCTACGGTCTCTCCGATGGTGGCAAGTCGCTCAGTTTTTATCAATTCCTCTTGTGCCTGGCTCAGCTCCAGGGTACACTCTTTTACTTTCTGCTCCAAGTTCTCCGTGTAGTCCTTTAACTGCTGGCTTATGGCTATCTTTCTCTTGGCCCTTTCGAGCGATAGCATGAGGACTTCATCCCGTATTGGTTTGGTAATGAAATCTGAAGCCCCATGCTGAAGTGCTGCTATGGCTGAGTCCATATCACCGTGGCCTGTGATAACGATCACTTCAGCTTCATTGTCTATGCCCTTGATCCTTTTGAGTACGTCTATCCCGTCCATCCCGGGCATCTTGATGTCGGTTAGGACGAGCTTGGGGCCTTGCTTTGCAAAGATTTTCAGACCTTCGTTGCCGCTTTCAGCGGTGATCACTTCATATCCTTCGCTCGTAAGCGAGATATCCAGCATTTCCAGGATCGGCCGTTCATCATCAATGATTAGAAGCTTTGTCATGCTGGTGAGCCCCGTCTGTATGGATCGGAAAACTAACCCTGAATATCGTGCCGATGTCTGAGGTGAATTTTACGTCTATATCACCCCCGAGATCTTTAACCAGGCCATAGGTAATAGAGAGCCCTAAGCCAGTTCCCTTTCCCACTTCTTTTGTGGTGAAAAAGGGCTCAAATATTTTCTCGCGGACTTGTTTCGACATGCCTACGCCGGTATCGGCGACCAGAGCCACCACCCTGTCCCTTTGCTGGTATGTGGTAATGGTGAGCTTTTTGTTCGGCTCCGGTCCCTTTGCCTCCATGGCATCTCTCGCATTGGTTACCAGGTTCAGGAAGATCTGCTCCAGGCGGTTCTTATCGGCGAGAATCTTGGGGAGGGGCTCGTCCAGCCTTAGGCTTACTTCGATATTCCGCAATCTGAGCTGCTGGCCCAGGATAGTAAATACGTCTCGGATAGGTTCGTTAAGGTCTACCGGGTGTACTTCCAGATCGCTCTTTCGGCCAAACTCCCGCAGGTGGTTGATGATGTTCGTGGCCCGGTCTACCTGTTCGCTTATGTTGCGACTCACTTTCAATAGCTCTTCCTCGGAGATCTTCTGCCCGCGCCTTATCATCTTGGCAAAAAAATCGGCCCCAACCCTGATTACACTCAAAGGCTGATTGAGCTCGTGGGCAATACCGGTCGCCATTTCACCGAGTGTGGCCATTTTGCTGGCTTGAATCAACTGCGCCTCCTGTTCAAGACGTTCACTAATATCTACAGTCCTAATAATATAAAAGAGACCAGATGCTCCACTTTCTGTTTTTTGAAATTTACCAGCCCGGGCATGGCAGTGGATATAGAAATAATCACCCCCCTTCCTCCTGGCCCATAGCTTGGGGATGAAGACCGAGTCCTCCTTGGCAAAGTCATGAAGATGTTTCCAGAACCGATCTGCCTCGTCAGTATCGAACAATTCGAGAAAGGACATCTCCAACAGTTCTCGGTAGTCGTATTGATATGTCACGCTGGCCGGCTTGTTCGCATCCAGGATTTTGGCC
>DAOVOU010000251.1 GCA_030629475.1 Desulfobacterales bacterium
ACGCCAGAGATAAACTGCCGGATGACTTGCAGCTTCAGAGGCCCCCGCCAGATCACGGCCTTATCCGGATCTCCGGCCATTGATCCAACGGACACCACTTCCAGGTTTTCTGAATAAGGCTTGGGTTTTATTCGTCCATCAACACTAGCCTCAAGAACCCCATTGAGACCCAGTATTCTGGGAATGTCAGGGCCATGGAAATCTACATCCATAAGGCCCACTCTGGCCCCCCTGCCTTGAAAGGGCCATGGCCAAATTAGCGGCAGCGCTTGTCTTGCCAACACCCCCTTTGCCGCTCATGACCATGAATTTGTGTTTGACTAAAGACAAGGAGTCTTTGATGATCTGATCTTGTGCGGCCATGTCACTCTCAGATACTGAGTGGCCGCTCTTCTTTGTTTTACTCATGTCCAAACCTTCTATATTCGTAATCTGTCGAAATCTTCACAAGTCATTTATACTTTTTAAGATAAAGTTTTTGGGATATGGCACTCTCTTGCCTTTGCGTTCTTTCTTGCGCCCGTTAGCTTAAAGCTCTTTACTTACGCCCAGTGACCCTCCACATTAGGCGCAGCCACAGTCTGTAACTCACCACTCTTATACCGGATAATGGCATCTATAACCCGCCCATTGGCGCCAGTTACAACCTTGATGCCTGCGATGTTCAATACATCAAAGGCCTTGGGGCCACAGTTGCCGGAAATCAATACATCGGCTTTTTGATCCACGACGGTCTTCGCCGCCTGAATACCTGCCCCGTGAGGCAAATTTAGGTTTTGTTTGTTTTCTATGACGTCATATTCCAGTGTTTTTGGGTCCACGATAACGAAGTATTTAGCCCTTCCAAAGCGGGGATCTACATCGGAAATCAATTCATTTCCAGTAGATGTAACAGCTATCTTCATTGTTGGCTATACCTCCTTTTGTTCATCGTTGGTACACGGGCAGAAATTAACCTATAGATTTCCAGATAAATAATTTCACGGCGTTATTAGTCGAAATCGTAACTTCTCAAAAAGTCCGGGTAATCTCGCGATAGTCTCTATTACGTTCCTACGTAGGGCAAGGGGAACCGCTGAACGTAGGCATCCAGCCATTTGCTCTCAAAGCCTTACAATACACCCACTTAAGGCATTGGATGCCGAAGTGAAGCGGTTCTCCTTGCCCGGAGGCTTGTTACCATAACTTCAAGCGTACCCGGACTTTTTGAGAAGTTACTCGAAATCCTCGACGACGTACCACTCAGTACGCCTTACTCGGATTTCTCCTTCTGGCCTTGTGAAATTAATTATCTGAAAACCTATAATCCCTGATCCCCTGCTAAAACAAATTTCCTATCAAACGCGCCGGCAGGCCAATGACAAGTCGGTCCCGCCCAATTGCTCCATATTCACGCGAGTCAGGACAACCAAAAGACACGCATATTCGGCCTGTCGTATATGCCCGCACTGCAACGCTTCCGCATACAGCCATCACACTCGAAGCCTCTAAACGAAGGTCAGTCCCATAAACTTGCTGCCATCTGCGAACCAATCTCATAGCAGCCTCGGGCTGGGCATAGGATACGACTATGTCTGGAGAGTTGTTTGTACCTATCAATACAGCGGCAATTTCCCCATTAAGACGTGGTGTATTCGTGATGACCTTCTGCGCAATATCGAGTTTGATGCCTGTCGTCTCGACCATTTTCCGCGCTATGTTATCATCCTCCCTAGTGGTCCAGCCAAGACTTCGGCGTGCACTGAGACAGTTGACGAGTTGTCGTGTCAAGACTACTGGCCTGGTTATTGACTCCTTTATCGCTTCACACAGGCGCATTGGCCTTTTGGCCAAATTCTCCTTCGGTGCACTGTCACGCTGGAATACGATTCCTGTCCAGCGACCGCCGATTCTTTCCTCAAGCAGCTTTACCTCATCCATTAAACAACCTCCCTTTCGTTGACCCTACGGGCCGGAGGCCCTGCTCGTAGACCAGGGGGTGATAACGTCTCAACATTTGTTCGGTGAACCCTGAACCCCTAAACCATTAAACCCGTGAACGGTTACAAATAAATTTTGTCCCTGGCAGGTATTTTCTGAGGGGCATTGTTATTGCTCCCTTTTACGCTTTTTGCAAGTAGATCGCCTCCTGTGCACATTGGGCCACGCATTGGCCACAGCCCATACACTTCATGGGATCAATCTGGGCAATCTCATCAATGGAGATAGCGCCGGTTGGGCAAATTTCCTGACAGGCACCGCACGCAATACACTTGTCTCGGTCCACAACTGCGACGACCGGGGAAATGCCGCGACCTCGATCTAACTCGGTGATACGCGTTTTTATGGCCAGGAGTTGATCCTCCATGGCCCTCGCCTGGCCCCTAAGTGTTGCGATCTCTTCTTCCGCACTCACTTGGCCACGCATTTTTTGCGATGTGCCAGCCGTTCCGTTTTCCGATCGCTTCGCTACGGTCACACGACGATGCATGCCGCGACCCATGCCCCGCCGACCGCCGCCCATACCTCGTCCTCTTCCCATGCTTATGCGCATACCACCACTCGTTCTCAATTTAGGGGCTTCCCTCCAAAGGGATTCCGCTCCTTCTACCTGCCTCTCGGTGACCACCACGGAAGCCGCCGCGCCTCTTCCTGAGCTCTGTGGCACTCGCTGGACAACCTGGAAGAAAAAATCGAGCCTCGGCCAGCCGACCGGTCATGTACGCATCTATCACCTCATCTACTATGCCGCTCACAAAAGGTATTATTTCAATCCCATATCCTGCCACAACTGTGGCCAGAGACCGTGAAATCGTACCGCAGATGAGGACCTTTACACCAAAGCGTGACAATATCCCTGCACGCAATATCGACGGGTTCTCGTCAAGAGGGATTTCGCTTCGACTAACCTCCTTACCACTGTGTATCTCCACCAAAAGGAGGGAGTGTGCGAAGTCAAAGACAGTAGAAACCTGGCCGGCCCATGCTGGGATTGCCACCTTCATCCTTGGCCTCTCTTTTTGCACCTTCAGCAGCTTTAGTTTTTTAACAGCAACTTACGTGCCATTACAATAACAGCAAGGCTCCGAGCCACAAAGTATGTAAAAACAGTAAGTTACTGCTCAAACGTGGAGAAAGGCAACGGGCGAATAGTAGCAGTTTTGCTACTTACGCCGGCTTAAAAGGTAGCATAATCGCAACCACGGCACAAAATGCAACAAATCTGCATTTTCCCTTGACCGAGTGAGGCTGATGACCTATTACTGCAAGCTGAGCTTGGCACCAAGGCTATTGCAAAAAGGATTTGCATTATAATTGAAGGGAAAGGTTTTGGATTTGTTGAGAGGCAAGGAAACCCAATGAATGTTCTGTTAATCTATCCCGAGTTTCCAGACACATTCTGGAGTTTCAAGCACGCACTTAAATTCATTCGTAAAAAGGCCGCCTTCCCACCGCTGGGCTTGCTGACATTGGGCGCCATGCTGCCCGAAGAATGGTCCAAGCGGTTGGTTGATGTCAATGTAACAAAGCTTACTGAAAAAGACCTGGTGTGGGCTGATTACGTGTTTATCAGCAGCATGGTTGTGCAAAGAGAGTCAGCACGTGAAACCATTGCCCGGTGCAAGGAGGCGGGTCTCAAGATTGTGGCTGGCGGACCACTCTTCACGAGTGAGTACGAGGAGTTTGAGGATGTCGATCATTTCGTGCTGAATGAGGCCGAACTGACCCTCCCTCCTTTTCTGGCGGATCTGGAAGTGGGTTGCGCCAGGCGCGTCTACGAGACATCCGAGTTTTGCGACATCCGGGAGACCTCACCTCCCGTGTGGGAGTTGGCCGACATGAAACGGTATGCCTCAATGAGTATCCAGTTCTCCAGAGGCTGCCCGTTCGATTGCGAGTTTTGCAACGTGACGGCGTTATTCGGGCACCGGCCACGCATCAAGACCGCCGAGCAGATTATTGCCGAATTGGATGGGCTCTACAACCTGGGATGGCGTGGGCAGGTCTTCTTCGTGGATGACAACTTCATCGGAAACAAAAGGTATCTCAAGACCCAGCTCTTGCCCGCGCTAATCGAATGGCAGAAAGACAAAAAAGGGATACCGTTTTTTACAGAAGCCTCTGTCAATCTGGCCGACGATGAGTCATTGATGGAGATGATGGTCAAGGCGGGGTTTGATACGGTCTTTATCGGGATCGAGACGCCAGATGAGAAAAGCCTGGCTGAATGCAACAAAAAACAGAACAAAAACCGTGATCTGGTCGAAGACGTAAAACGCATCCAGCGAACCGGCTTGCAAGTG
>DAOVOU010000074.1 GCA_030629475.1 Desulfobacterales bacterium
GATGGCCGACTTCACAGGGGTATCATCTTGCTTCGCCTTGAAGATGAACGATCTCAATCAAAAATCCAGGTACTATCTCGTCTTCTCAAGACATACCCAGATCGATTGTCAAACACATTCGTCGTAGTCACAGAAAAGCAGGTCCGTTTTGCCCGAAGGTAGATTAAAAGGAGACGTCCCAACCAGTCAGTGCACCAGACCGGAAAAGCCGTGCCGTTTTTTACATTAACGTCATTTCGTGTAAAACATCGAATTTTTCAACTTCCTTATGGCTTTTCCGGCTGGTGACTTTCACGTTCTGCATCAAAGAAAATGAAGGAAAAATCGAACATCATCAAATTTCCTGGCAATCGCTCAAAGTCACGCGCCTCGCATGATGAATACCATCACGAGTTCCATGATTTTGAAGCATGGGAGGCACTTGTTGAATTGCGTGAGGCAGAAAACTATCCCGGTTTGGTAAGGTACTGTAAACGAAGGGCAGAGAGATTTCCCGATGACCCATATTCCCAATTCTATCTGGGCGAAGCCTATGTTCTAAATGGAGAATATGAGAAAGCGATTGAGTTCCTTTCCGAGCATCATAAAAAACGATCCGACAACATGGATTTTCAGCATGTCATTTTGGATGCGCTGTTTGCATTGGGCAAGAATGAGAATGATTTTGATTGGACCGAGAAACCTGTCATCCTAAGAATGTCAAGTGACATTCTTGACGCCTGTTATGACTTCCTGAAACCAAAAAGAAAGCCCCGGTCTGTAGTCGAACTACACATAGAATTCGTTATGGAAGGCTATTTGCTTTTCACAGAGGAAGACCTTTTCAAAGCATTGGTGCAAGATCAGAGATTCATTGTTGATAATCTTGACGAAGGTCCGCTTTTTGCGGAAGTACGGGTACTTCGCAAGAGGAGAAGATAAGATCAACAAAAGAAGCAGGCACAACGCCTCAATAGCGTTCAACTAAACGAAGCAGATGCAGAACGAATCGCTGAAGCCAACGGGGAGACAGCGTAGCTGATTGCGAGCATGTAGCCCCGTGGCTTAGCTCAGGCGTTAGGCCATATGTTGGCGTATGTGAAGAAAGGAAGTGAAAAGAATGTGTTAGCATTAACGATTGAGCGTATGAAGGAATATCAAGCACAAAAAGGATGAAAGGTGAGAGAAAGTGAAAGAAATTTTGAGGAATTGCTTGTTAATCGGTATTTGTTTTTTGTTTTCAGCTGTAGTTGCTTTTGCAGGTGACACAAATACGTCACCGACAGAAATGGCAAAAAGAAAGACTTATCGTGTGTCAGCTCCATTTGTTCCTGAACATAATTTTGCAATTGGCCTTGTCACTACCTATTTTGATTATGACGAGCCCAAGGTGATGGAGGAGGATGGCTTCATGTACGGAGTCGTTGGAGGCTATACTTACCATGGTATCAATAAACTCATGATTAATGCTAGTCTTGAATACAGTTCTGGTGATCTCGATTATGATGGCGAGACGTGGGACGGTACCCCCGTAAGGGAGGACACAGATGATTGGATAGTGGAATGCCGTTTTTTGGTCGGCCATGACTATGTTCTTAGGGGTTCCATGGGTTATCGTAAGCATTTAATAACTCCTTTTATAGGTATTGGTTATCGTTATTGGAATGATGATATTGATGGAATTGGAGGTTATGAAAGAGAGGTAGAATACTTGTATTCTCCTATTGGCCTCAAAACGGTTAGTCTTTTGTCGGATAATTGGAAATGGGGAATCAGTATAGAATATGATTTTTTCTGGGGTGGAAAAGTTAAAAGTCACCTTAGCGATGCCGTTCCCGGACTTAATGATCCTGAGGTTGATCAAGATTTCGCAGATGGGTATGGCGTAAGGCTTTCCCTCCGCTTTAAGAGGGAATTTGCCAGCAATTATGCCTTATCTATTGAACCGTATATAAGATATTGGGATATCGATAAATCAGAAACAGAAACTCTTACTTACTATGGGACCCCAGTAGGTTATGTATGGGAACCTAAAAACGATACTACGTCTTATGGGTTTCGTCTGAGTTTCGAATTCTAAAGACGTAGTACTTATAGCTTTGAAAACCCAGGGCAATGAAAGAGGTCAGCCCTTAATATTAATCACTCGACATTAAAGGAAATGGAAATTTGGCCTAACAATGGGATCAACTCGGACTTGAAAAAGCTGGAGCTTTTTCAAGCCGGTTATCCCAAACGTTGGGTGGCCACTCAACAAGAGGGATCAGATGCACGGGACTCCAGATCTCAACGGACTTATTAGCAGCGTCATCGGATCTGTCAAAGCTGCGTTCAAAGATCTCGATACCTGGACGACCGAGGAGAAGAGTCGTAGCACGCCCTTCACGACTCGGCTATTCCCCGAATTGCGTCTTCTGGCGGAGAAACTCGGTGTCGACGTTCGGCTGACATATGAACAGCCTCGGAATTGGGAATTTCTGAGTAGGAAAGGGAGTAGGAAAGGGGACGTTGTTGAATTTGTTGAATAACTATCGCGATAACAGATGATAAGTCAACGAATTCAACAATGTCCCCGATTTCCCCCCAACATAGTATCAAGTCATATGAAAAAGGCTATAGTATACTCCTGTCATTGCAAGGGGAGCGAGGCAATCTCGATCACAGCAAGGGGCTGTTCCAATTTCCCCTCCTTAGCCAGTATGAGGGCATCCTGTAATTCTTCAAAGGAGAAGAGGCTTGCTCCGACTCTCGACTCCAGCTTGTCAACAATCTCGAAAAATCCTTCTGCATCAGATTTGTTCAGGTTATAGAGGGTCCTTATGGAGCGCCCCCAGAGATTTTTGCTGTAATTCTCAATAACAATCGGAGATGCGCTCACAGGTGCCAGCACTACGGTTCCACCTCTTTCGACCTGAGAAAGGGCCGGCTCAACCAGGTTTCCCGCAGGAGGGAAGATAATGGCCGAGTCTAATTGGCAGGGTACCCCCTCTTTTGATGCGTCGGCCGCCCATTTTGCCCCCGCCTTCTTAGCGCCTTCGATATTTTTTGGAGATCTGGTGCTCACGTATGTCTCTATGCCCATAAATTGAGCTATTCCTAAAACAAAATAAGCCGTGGGGCCGAATCCGTAAATTCCCAACTTGTCTCCCTCTTGGGCCTCTGTGAGTTTAAAGGCTGCGTATCCGGCTATGCCGGGGCACATGAGCGGTGCGATCTCAGAAGGCTCCAATCGGACATCATTTAAAGGCAAGGCATACTCTTCTGGGATGGTTACATACTCTGCGTATCCACCATGGGTGTCCCAGCCCGTGCACTTGATCTGGGAACAGAAGTTTTCTCTCCCTGATAAGCAGTACTTGCATCTCTTGCAGGAGCCATACAGCCAGTAAACGCCAGCCTTATCACCAACGCTGAACCGTTTCACGTCTTTTCCTGCCTCATCGACAACACCCACAATCTCGTGCCCCAAAATGACAGGAGATTTCTTCAAGGGAAGGTCACCCTCAGCGATGTGGATATCCGTTCTACAGGCCCCGCAAACCAGGATCTTTATTCGTACTTCATGGTCTTGTGCATGAGGTGTGGGGACCTCCACAAGCTGCAATGGCCTATCCTCTATCTTCGCCTGTTTTTCGAGTATCCATGCCTTCATGGCCTTGTCCTATATCACGTGTGCCCCTACGTACCGGTCCCTGAAGGTCTCATCAAGGCATTCCCGGTCCATCTTCATGGCAAGTGGGAGGTAGTCCAGAATATCCTGGGCTGTTATTCCATCTTCGCCTTTGTCTCTGGCCGCAAGATCACCGGAAAATCCATGGATGAACACGCCTTTCCTCACGGCATCGTAAATAGGGAGTCCCAGGCCGAACATGGCAGCAATGGTTCCGGTCAGGACATCGCCCGCCCCTGCCGTTGCCATACCGGGATTCCCGCTCATGTTGATAAAGACTCTTTCATCAGGATATCCTATGAGCGAATGAGCGCCTTTCAAAACGATCATGGCATTGAGTTTCCTGGCAGTACGCTGCAAGATGTCTATCTTATTGGCGTCTATTTCGCCCACCCCTATTTTTGTCATTCTGGACATCTCACCCAGATGAGGCGTAAGGATGGTCCCTGCCTTTCTTTCTCTTACGATTTCCAGATCCTCACACAGGGCCGTAATGCCGTCGCCGTCTATGAGGAGCGGTTTGCTGATCTTCCTTGCCAACTCCCTTGCCAGTTGTTGGGTTTGCTCATCCAGGGACAAACCAGGACCCAGAACCACCATGTCCATTTTGTCTGAGAGTTCCAGCAGCGCATCCTTATTTTCAATGGAGATGCTCCCTGATCCTGTCTCTTTCTGAGGGACAAAGACGATCTCACTCCCCTTATTTGCTATAAAGGGCGCCATGGAGCCGGGCGCTGCAAGACGAGAGTACCCGCCCCCGGCCTTCAGAAGAGATAGGGCCGCATAATAGGGTGCCCCAAAATAACTGGAAGCACCGGCAATGAACAGAACTTCACCAAAGTCTCCCTTATGACCGTCTTGATCCCTGGGGGGAAGTTTCAGCGGATGGTTGATCTCAATCTTCATTGAATCTGTGTTATACATCGACGGAGGGAAGGATATGTGCGTGACGTATAATTTCCCGCACAAGCCATATCCTGGGAAAAGCATATTCCCTATCTTGGGGAGCCCAAAGGTTACGGTGTAATCCGCCCTCATGGCTGTCCCCATGATTTTTCCTGTGTCGCCTTGGACACCCGATGGGATGTCAACGCAAAAGACCGTTTTCCCGCTCCCGTTGACCAGTTCAATCACATCACGGTAGACTCCCCCAACATCCCGTGTGAGGCCTGTGCCAAAGATTGCGTCCACAACGGCGTCGCAATGGTAAAGATCAATTTTGACCGATTCCGCGGATTCAAGGGGGCGGACTTCTACAGGCAGGCCAGACACAATGTCGAGGTTCATCTTTGCTGCACCCTTGAATTTGCTCTGGTCACCTAAGACGAAGACCTTGACCTCTCCGCCATTTGAGTGGATCTTTCTTGCAATAACAAATCCGTCCCCCCCGTTGTTACCGATACCGCAAAAGACAACGAATTTTTTGTCTTTTATGCCGAATTCCTTTAATAGAGCGAAGTAAACAGCCTGCCCTGCATTTTCCATCAAGAGGTCTTCTATGATGCCAAATTTTTCTATAGCAGTCCTATCCAGTTCCCTCATCTCGGAGACCCTACTTATCTTCATTTCCCACCTCCAGTGAAGCTCAAATAAGATCGTTCTTATCTATTTTCATTCCCACAGAGGGTTGTTACGGAAAAGCTTGAGAGTGCGAGCACAATAGCCGCACAGTACTGTGATGTCAATAACAGATGTCAATAGGGATGATGTGATGTCGCGCATCCGGTGTGCCGATACGACTTCTCCGCGGTATATTCGCACCTCCATCATATTTTGCTACTAATGGAAACACATAAACATGTGAGCCTTGAAGTCACAAAAGATTGAGGGGTAGAATAGCTCAACAGACTTCTTGCCTCAACCCTTTTAGGCGCTTTGCTGGGTGTCCATAGCTCAGAAGGCTCAACCTACACCGGCCTAAGAAATAATTCCGATTCCTGTTGTTCCTGAAGATCTTACACCGCTCAATCCCACGGGCAATTATGTGATGCAGAGCACCGGCCGCATCTAACCTCGACTTTCGCGGCATCACCAACTCATGGCATAATAAACTTCATTTGGAAACTGGAAAACTATAGGATGTCCCCAAGTCCCCACCACCAAATCCTGCCCGCCCTGTAGCTCAGAATGATGGTACTGGGGTGAAATCCATAAGCGCTAAGTTATTTTTGCACCGGATGGACTGTGGAAGGTTTACTGAAAAAGATGAACATCGAACATCGAACGTCCAACATCGAATGTTGAATGGAAAAAAGGGAGACCCAGAGATGGTTAAAACTACGTCTCGGAATTTGCGTGAGCCGCAGGCATAGCAGGCTCAGTCATTATATATAAAACGGTGCGATATGGAAACATATCTAATCCTACCTGTGCGGGTCCGTGCCCGTACAGAAATCGCTGGTCGAAGGACAAAGTCCGTATGCAGCCAGTGCAGCCCAGTAATGGACTGTATCGAAGGGGCCAGCCAGCGATACCACGGGAGGGGTCACGATTCGGCCTTAAGGTGTGCCAGCTTCCAAGTTCTGGTGAAGCACTGGGTCATGTTTGCATGACTCTCTGATATTGGGTGCACGGTTACCAATAACAGACCGTCCGGGTGGTTGGTGGTGTCGCCTGTGGAAAATGGCCAGCTATGCTGACCGGTGAGAGCCCACGCCGTCCCGAAAGGGTAAATGTGACCTATAAGTCTAAGACGAAGTGGTCACACTATGCGGTGGTGACGGGAAGGCTTCCTCAAGCAGCCCTGTCTTTAGGGTTCACAGCGTCTCCGGAGTAGGTCCGCCTTGGGTGGACTGAAAGGAGGCACCGCAGAGAGAGGGGGAGGCGCTTCTGCTTCAAGGGGAAAGTTAGCCTGGTGCCTGGAACTGCATAGGTTCTCCCGAGCCTTTTCCCGGGTAAATCGCCAGATTCTAAGAAACATCCTCAAACAAGCAGTAGACGGCTACCCTCCGGTCAATGATGCTAAGGAGGTCAGGCAATATGGGCAAGAAGCGCAAGGTTCATTCCCTTACTGGCAGGATAACACCTGAGCTTATGCATGACGCCTTTAAGGCAGTCAAACGTAACAGAGGAGCCTGCGGGATTGATAAGGTTAGCATCCAGATGTTTGAATATCAACTGGAACAGAACCTTACCGCTCTTATGAAAGAGTTGAAAAGTAGGGTATATCAACCCTACCCTCTCCGTAGAGCTTATATCCCAAAAGGGAAGAAACAGCGTCGCCCACTCGGCATCCCCGCAGTTCGTGATAGGGTAGCCCAGGAAGTGGTTCGAAGGCTTCTTGAGCCTATCTTTGAACGAATGTTTCATGATGACTCGTATGGGTTCAGGAATCGGCGCAGCTGTCATCAGGCTATCAAAAGAGTGTTAGAACTCTGTCAACAGGGATATAAAATTGTCCTGGATGCCGATGTAAAAGCATTCTTTGACAATATCCCTCATAGCCTTATTATGAAGGCACTTGCCGAGGAAGTGGCCGACGGTAACATCCTGGGGCTGGTCGAGAGATTCCTCAAGTCCGGCGTAATGGAGGACGGTAAATTCATCCCTACAACAAAGGGTACGCCTCAAGGGGGTGTAATCAGCCCTCTTCTGGCCAATATCGTCCTCAATTATCTGGACTGGCACCTCGAAGATCACGGATATCGTTTCGTTAGATATGCCGATGATTTCGTTGTGCTGGTACAGACTAAAGCCGAGGCGGAAAAGGCACTGGAACTGGTAAGGTACTTTCTCAGCACCGAGTTAAGCCTTGAGCTTAACCTGGAAAAGACGCAGATTACAACCTATGGGAAAGGGTTTGATTTCCTAGGGTTTTCTATCTCGTCTCGCTATGTGAGAATCCGAACCAAGTCAGTGGAGAAATTTCGAGACAAAGTCAGGAAACTTACCATCCGCTCTCATAACCTTGACCGAAAGGTCATCGAGAAACTTAACCGAGTGATAAGCGGGACGGCGAATTATTTTGCTACAAGCTTCTCTAATTGTCATCACCAGTTCCGTGAACTGGATAAATGGATTCGTATGCGGTTGAGGTGCATGAAATTTAAAAGCATCTCACGCACACACAATTTGAGAATGCGTGTTAAGCATTTTCGCCGGCGCAGCCTGCTGAGTCTGGTGGATCTTTGTCCTTTGTCAAAGAGCGTCTAATTGACTCCCCTGATTAGGGGCAATCTCTGTCGGGGTCGCCCGGTGAGGGAAAGCCTCACGCCGGTAAATATGGGGAATTGACCCCATTGCGACAACGGGGAGGGGCTGGCGAAAGCCTGTCCCTTACCCGCTCTAGAACCTATTGAAATTCCAGCGACTTTAGTCGAGTAGTCAAGTTGTCGAGTGGGAAAATAGTCAAGTGGTTAACGAATCGACTACTCAACTACTCAACTACTCGACCACTCGACCAATTGCGGAGCGAAGCGGAGCTAAGTTCGATTTTCGTTACGAGTATCAAAACGGCTGCAA
>DAOVOU010000262.1 GCA_030629475.1 Desulfobacterales bacterium
CTTCCTCCACCAATTGTTACGACTTTTTGGTTTTCACTTCTCATGCTTAGCGCCTCTTTGTATCTGTGCAAGATTCTGTGGAAAAAATTGTCTCGGCAATCTTTTCGGCAGACATCCCGAAAAGCTGTTCAATCTCAAGCAGGTCAAGATATTCATCCCTCCAGGCCAGGCTTGTCTCCTCAACAAGGTGTTTGATGTGATGATATTTCCCGCCCAGGGCATCCACTTTCTTTTGAAGCTCCACCTCTTTTTTGAAAACCACGTTAAACAGCACCAGGTAGTCAATATTTGTGCCTGCTGACATGACCGGGATCACAAGAATGCTTCTGTTGTCCCTTTTCCCTTTGCCGATAAAGACATTTGCTTTTTTTACGATAATGCGCTTGGTACCCCGCAACCTGCTGTCCGTCTCTACCCGAGAGACAAGCGCTGCAGCACCCCCCTCCTTCTTTATGAGATGGATGGTAGAATCATCAACAGGTTCTCCCAGAAAATTTAGACCAGCTACCCTGTAAAGGGTGGCCCCTCTTATCTCGGCGACAACTTCCTGTAAACGCCTCAGGACGAGGACGTTGCTGTTTGTAAGCTGGTTTTTGCTAAACCCGTGGTCTTGTAAGGCTTCAAAAAGAAGGCCCTCCACCTTTTCAATGATCCTGCTTGTGCCAACGGTCACTGTCTTGGCCTGGTGTTTGATGGCGTCAATGGGTCGGGCCATTGTATTGATGACGTTTCCTATGCACTCGGAAAACGCGCCCAGCATGTTGGGTGCGGTCCCCTTTATCCCAAAATCAAACTCAAAATCTGACATGGGAAGCCTTCCTGACAGGTACTTTAGCAAAAGGGTAAGGTCTGAGGCCATGTTGAGTTCCATGGCCGTTGCGTACCGGTTTCGTCGTATCCTGTCCTTGAAGGCAGAATAAAACCGGGCAACTTTTTCTCGAAATCCCGCATCGAGCACGATCTCATACACGTCCATCCCCTGGTCCGTGGACACGGCAATATGTTCATTCATTTCCTGCCGGAAATTATATAGGAAACGTGATTCTTCATTAATGGCCAGGGCCGCATAGTACCCCCACATGTGACCAGCCAGGGTATTTATAATGGGTGCAAAGCGTTCCTTTACCTCTGGAACCCGGATCACTGCGTCAGCGTATGGATCAAATCGGCGCTCATCTTCTGTGGCAACCACGATGGGTACAGCCTGATGAGCCTTGAATATCGCCGTATCCTTAACAATGTCGCTTAGGACATCTTCCCGGTTACCTGCTGCACACACAAAGATGAGGGGTTCTGCAGAAAGATCTATGTGCTTTTTATCTTCAACCACATCTGAAGAGATTGTCTTGTAGCATAGCTCGCTAAGTTTTATCCTTATCTCATCGGCAGATATTTTGTTCGGACCGCTTCCCACAATAGCCCAGTACCGCTTGGTAACGGCATACTTCTCAGCAGAACTGCCGATCTCTTTGTGTCTTGCCAGCACTTTTTTCATGGTGTCAGGCAGTTTGAGAAGTTGTTCGATCTCGGCCAGGACAAAATCATCTGTTGTGCTCCCGGTCAACTGGGCGAGCTTAAGGCTCAGGATGCTACCTGCTGCAATCTGGGAATAGTATGCCTTGGTTGAGGCCACAGACATTTCAATATCTCTGCCAGTACTGGTATAAAGCACGCCATCCACTTTGAAGGTGATGTCAGAGTCTCGCCTGTTCACAATGGCCAGGGTATAGGCACCTTGCTCCCTTGCCATATCAACCGCACGATTCGTATCAGTGGTAGTTCCGGACTGGGTAATGGCAACGACCAGGGTGTCCTCAAGGGTATCATCGACCATGAACCCGCTGAATTCAGAGGCCTTGAAGGAAGCCACCCGGATATCTTCGCCTTTCAGGTAGTAGCTTAGCAATTCAGCACACCCTGAAGCCGCAACGCCTGCTGTGCCCTGGCCTATGAAAAAGATATTGCGGATACTCTCTCCCCTCAGGACTTGTTCAAGGCGAGTGGATATGACTGAATCGTCCAGGAGAACCTGAGGGTACTTCTTACCGTCTTTTTCAACAATGGCCAGGCGACCCTGGATAGTCTGCTCCACAGAGCCTGGAGATTCTGAGATTTCTTTGAAGAAATAGTGAGGATAATTCTGGCGGTCGATATCTCTTGAAGTAATCTCCGTTTTTTTGACGTCCTTTTCAGAAAGGTCAACAGGAGTCCCATCATAGTACATGGCCCTGATGCCCTCAATGCCTCCGCTGCTATCCTGGTCCAATACAAATAATTGTCCCTGGGTACTGCCGGATATGCCTTCAACCACCCTATCACCGGCCATCTTAACGTAACGAGAAGTCTCCTCAACAAACCCATAGGTCTCAGAAGCCGGCACATAGTGATCTTCTGCCAGTCCCACAAACATCGCCTGCCCGCTTCCTTTCTGTGCGAGAAACAATTTTCCTGGCGCAAGATCAGTGTGCATGGCAATGGCATGGGAGCCGTCAAAATCATTCACCGCCAGGAGGACCGATTCCTCAACTGTTTTGCCCGTGTTGAGATATTTTTCTATCTGAAGAGGAATTATCTTTGTGTCCGTGGTAATCGGGTCGGCAATTGAGTTGCCGGTCTCTCTTTCATAATCCCTTTTCAGGCTCATGTAATTATCAATGTCCCCATTAAGGCAAACATGAATGGTGCCTGATCCGAGATTTGACTCAGAGACATCCACGTGGCCTTTCTCATGAGAGTCGTCTTGCTCAACGCCAAGATTGTCAACAGGGTGGCAGTTGGCTTCACTGATCTCACCGACCGATGCCCAGCGGGTGTGAGCTATTGTGGTCTGATACAGGTGAGGAAACCTGATCAGGTGCTGAAATACGGCATCTTCACGAACCTGCTTTCTCAGATATTGAACGTTATCCCCAAGACTTCCTATCTCAGCAGCTATCTTGTAAGTGAATGCCAATGATACCGTGGAGCCACGCCTATTGACCCTGATGCTGCAATTTACCAAAACCCGGCCTGCCTGTCTGGCCTCAAACTCATCAAGTAGCGATGCCTCTTGCAATGTCTTCTGAAACTGCGAAAACATAGTGTCATCAAGCATAAAAAAGAGTGAGATCCCAGCCGAGTCTCTTCCCCTGACTTCGAGACGATCCAGGTTATTAAAAACGAGGTTGATCCCCTTGAGTTGTCTGACCACAAGTGGGTTCTCTTCGTATTGTTCAAAACTCCCAAGGGCCTTTATCTTCTCAATATTCTCCAGGACATCGTGCTTCAGAGACCACACTATGTCTTTTAACTGAGTAAGCTCGTAATCTTCGGGTGCCAGACGCCCTGTTGTTTGGATGCGGGCCTTCTCTTCGGTCTCGATTAGCCTTTCGAGTTTTGGGCAAAGAGCAGAGACTCTATCCTTGCAGCCACTACTTTTAGAAAAGCATTCATAGAAGCTGTCCTGAGCTTTGAGTTTGTCACAGAGACGTTTTATCTCGGCCAAAAGCTCTTTCCTGCCCAGATAGTGCTCTTTTTGCCTCAACCCTTTCTGCTTGAGCCTCTCCCAAGTGTATTCAAACAAATCTTTTACCTTATGCTCAAGCTCGTCAACCGGCAAATCCGCTGTCCGGGCAGATCGCCTCTTGAACGCCAGAATGCCCGTTATCCCGCAGTTTAAGATTCCAGGCTCATAGGGGAATAGTACAACCGAACCTTCCGGAACCGTTTTCAGGCTCCTTCCAAAGCAAAGGCCGGTCACACCCTTTTTCCTCAGAAATGCCTTAATTTTCTTTAGGATCATGTATTCTCCTCACCTAATCCGGGCAAACCAAAATCAAAATCCCGAGAAAGAATTTAGCTCTGCTTCGCTCCGCAATTGGAATGATGGAATAATGGAATATGGCTATTGAGTTAACTCAGCATAAGTTGTTGGAGGACACCCTAAGCAAGCAGCCGGTAAACGATTAAAAAGCTTGCTTTCCCAAAATCTTCGGATAAAACGATAACAGAACTCATCCAAATAGCCTTAAAAATGTTTTTGGTCGAGACCATGGAATGTACCACTGACAAATGATTTAGCGTTTGATATTATAATCTCAAGTTTTCGAAAAATAATAGCAGACAAAATTAACAAAACAAGCCAAAATAGTTTGGCTCTGGTATCCGGATCGCTAACC
>DAOVOU010000078.1 GCA_030629475.1 Desulfobacterales bacterium
GAACGAGTCGTGACACCTGATGAGATAGCTGTAAGGGCTCGCCCAAAAGTAACTTCGCAGAATTCGCGCTCAGATTTGGGTTAGATTTGGTCGATGCGAACGAGCAAAACCACAGGAATAGCAGGCTATTTCGCGGATTTTGTGAATGAGTATCGGGCAAAGGTAGCCTGAAGCTGAGATGCGAAAAAGGGAAGTTATTTTTGGACGAGCCCTAATAGGGAGGAGAATTCACAGTAGATGTCAGAGGATCGTATAGGAGTCTTTATCTGTCATTGCGGGACCAATATTGCTGGCACTGTTAATTGCTCGAGGGTAACAGAGGCAATAGCCCGGACCGACGTGGCACTGGTCAGGGAGCATGCTTACCTGTGTACAGGGGGACAGGCCCAGATTGTAAGTGACATTCAGGAATATGGCTTGGACAGGATCGTAGTGGCAGCCTGTTCTCCGAGGATACATGATGAGACATTTCGGACAGTATGCAAGGCGGCGGGTATCAATCCATACATGATGGAAATGGTTAATATCCGGGAGCAGTGTTCCTGGTGTCATATGTATCAGCCTGATGATGCCACGCGAAAATCCATAGACCTCGTTCTTATGGGCATAGAAAATGTGAAGCTCAATCAGCCCTTAACACCTATTGAGGTTCTGATGACCAAAAGGGCGCTTGTCATAGGTGGGGGCATAAGCGGTATTGAAGCCAGCCTGCAACTGGCTGATCTTGGCCATAAGGTGATTCTGGTAGAAAGAAGCCCGACGATTGGCGGCAAGATGGCGCAGTTGAACAAGATTTTTCCGGATCAAAACTGCAGTCCCTGAATTCTGGGACCCAAGATGGTGGATGTCGGTCGGCATCCGAATATCGAGTTACTCACTTTGAGTGAAGTTGTCGAGGTCAACGGTTACCTGGGAAATTTTGAGGTCACGTTAAGAAAACATCCAAGGTATGTCACTGAAGATTGTACGTTCTGCGGTGACTGTCTGGAACGTTGCCATATCTTTACCGAAGATGAGTTCAATGAAAATCGCGCCCTGAGAAAAGCTATCTATACGCCTTTTCTACAGTCCGTCCCCAGGCAGTATGTGATTGATGACAAGGTTTGCATCCATTTTTCTGAGGAAGCATGCCAGAGGTGTGTGGAAGACTGTAAGAAGCATGCTATCGATTTTTCTCAGGTTGTTGAAGAGGAAACCGTCCATGTGGGCGCAATTATTGCTGCCACCGGGATAAAACCGTACGACCCAACAGGATTATATGGCTATGGTGACAGCCGATTTCCGGATGTTATTACCTCCATGGAGTTCGAAAGGATGATGTCTCCGGAGGGGCCTACAAAAGGAGAGATTATCCGACCGTCCACAGGGCAGGCACCAAGCTGTGTTGCTTTCATACAGTGCGTGGGTTCCAGATCCGAGAAAGAGGGTCAGCTCGCTTATTGCTCAAAGCTTTGTTGTCCGAATACCGTAAAGAACACACTCCTTTTGAAAGAACGCTTTCCAGAGCTTGAAATATACGTATTTCATAATGGTATCCGCACCAGCGGCAAGAGGCAGGAGAGGATGTTTCGGGAAGCAAGGAAAGATGGGGTTGTTTTTGTTAACTCTTTTCCTAAAATCACTCAAGGCCAAGTCTTGACCTTTTTCGACCCCCTGGTTGATCAGCAATTGCTTATGAGAAAGGACTTTGATCTTGTTGTCCTTGCGATCGGGATTGTACCCACGGCAAAGGAGATGTCACAGCTCTTGGGGGTCCCTTTGGGAAAAAGAGGGTTCATCAAAGAAGAGAATCAATTGTCTCCCACCTCTACCCCGACAAACGGAATCTACTTTGCCGGTGCCGTGGGAAGCCCTTCGGACATCAAACAGTGCATTGAACAGGCTGGTAATGCAGCTATGCAGGTATCAAAACATTTTCAAAGAGACACGGCAGAGCTCTCGCCCATCATAGCCAGGGTGGATCTTGAAGAATGCACAGGTTGTGGCAAGTGTAGCAAGGAATGTCTGTTTGGTGCTATTCGCATACAGGACAAAGTGGCAGTTATTACAGAGGCTGCGTGTCGTGGATGTGGCAATTGCGTCAATTCCTGCGAGTTTGACGCCATTTCCATAAGCAATTACGATGAAAAGCAATTGAAGGCCCAGCTCAAAGCGGCCCTACGGGAGCCGGAAGATAAAATCATTGTGTTTGCCTGTCATTGGTGTTCCTATGCCGGGGCTGATTTTGCCGGTACGAGCAGGCTCCAGTACAGTCCCAACGTTAGAATCATAAGAACGATGTGCTCTTGTGGTGTAACAGCCGATCTCATCAGATATACCTTTGCTCTGGGTGCCCCGAAGGTGATCGTGTCGGGATGTCATCCTGGAGATTGTCATTACCTTGACAATAACATGTTTACAAAAAAGAGGGTTATGAAGTTGAAAGAAGGGCTTGTGAGCAAAGGGATCAATCCGGAAAGGCTGATGCTGGAGTGGGTCTCGGCTTCTGAGGGGCAGAGATTTGTTGAAGCTGTTCAAAAGATGGAACAATTGAGGGTGGATGAAGACGAGATAGAAATGACTAAAATGATTTTCAGTGAACCCGGGAAGAGAAAATCAAGAAAAAGGGTGCAGAAGTATAAATCGTAGTACAGGAATCTTCCAGTTTGAGTGGTGTAGCCGCCTAGTATTAAATTGCGAAGCGATTTGGGCATCCTTCACACAAGCCAAAAAGTAGTTTACACCTTTTTGATATAAAATCCTTACGGATTAACTCCAAAAGCTTCAGCCTATGGAGTTTAGGCGTAAGCCTTTTATTCTCGTTTTTGAAAAAGTGTAAACTGAAGAATGAAACATGCCGCGATTCGATTTCATAACTTGACTTTTTAGGGAAAGTGTGTATTAAATAATAGTTGTTATCTTATTTTTACCCTGTTAGAATACTCCCTGTGGAAGTACGGGGATGGCATCCAAGTAACCGTTCAGGGGTTCAGGGGTTCAGGGGTTCAGGATTCACCGAACAAATGTTGAGAGCTGACCCCTTGTCACCGTCCGATTGATGATTGATGATTGAAAAAACAATCGACAATCAAAAAAGGTAACCCTGAACCTGTGAACGCCTATGTAAAATCTAACAGGGTTTACTTCAAGACAAGGAGGCATATGTATGAAGAAAAAAGGGAAATCGCCTAGTTTGGATGTAATTATGAGATTCCTACTTCAACGCTACAGCATTCCAACCAAAGAAGACATCGAAAAACTCGGAAAAAGAATGGAACGGTTGGAAGAGGCCTTGAAGGCGAACTTAGTAGCCGCTGGGAAGGCAAAGAAGCCAGTCGCTGTGAAGGCCGCCGCAAAGAAAAAGGAGGCCCAAAGAGGTAGGGCCAAAATGACAGCAACTGAAAAGATTCTTAGTGTCATTAAGAGGTCTGCCGATGGTGCTGATATTGCAGTGCTGAAGACAAAGACCGGTTTTGAAGACAAAAAGATTCGTAACATCGTCTTCAGGCTTGCCAAACAGGGGACCATCAAAAGAGCCGGACGGGGCGTCTACGCCGTGCAGTGATCCGTGGCCGGCAAACAACTGAAAAAGAAACTTTCTGACGACCGATACTGTTTTGCCTGCGGTCCTCTGAATCCCATTGGCCTCCGTATGGAGGTTTCGTTCCGTGACAATAAAGCCTCCAGCAGGCTCACCCTTAAGCGAGAATTCCAGGGGTGGAACGACATAGTACATGGCGGTGTGGTGGCCACAATCCTGGACGAGATTATGGCCCATGCTGTAATGCATTACGTGGGCCAGGCGGTTACTACCTCACTCCAGATAACCTATCGCGCCCCTTTGCATGTAGCGGAGGAATTTGAGGTGATGGGTTATGTCGTGGAGCAAAAGAGCCGGGCAGCGGTAGCAAAAGCCGAAATCCGCCTAACAAACAGCAAGAAAGTCATAGCCAGAGGAGAAAGCAAGTTTATCCTGCTCAGATAACCAGTGCTTACCAGATTCCTTCCCTGGTATCAGTTCTCCTTCCTTTCCAAGTCTAGCCTTGGTTCCCGAAGCTACCCTGGGGCAGACTGATATTTTTGATTCTCTGCAAGATGGGTTGTATCCTCAAGTGGTGTTCTGGTGGCACCAAGAATCCTGGTATGCAACGATTAACAGGAAGCCTCACGGGATGATTCAGGCTCACGTTTACCTCATACTGCTTTCGCTGCGCCTCGGATTCTAGAAAGAGCAATACATCGGTTATATTTCCAAAGAGCCCGCCCCCGTCGATGTGCTCGATAAACTGCAAAAAGAGAGTATTCACTGTGAGCAAGAACGGGTCCACCACAGCGGAGGCGATTGCCTCACACTTTTGTCTGGAAAAGAAGCACCGGCAGCCGAACGGTCGTTCCGGATAGATAAGACATTCGTTGTTTGAAAGAAACGGACAGGCAGCCCGGGGCCAGTCGTTTTTCTCTTCAGGTGGGTCCTCCCCTTGCATGCAAAGGGCTGCAAGCTCATTGGTGGTGACGGTGGGCTGAAAGCGTTCTTGGTGTGCTGAGCGATGGAGGCGCTGAAACAGATTTAGCTGCCCTGTGGAAATTAAGTGCTCGACAATCCGGTATCCTTCCAGGGTAGTCATAGTAACGTTTTGGGTGCAGCACGCCGAACAGCCCCGCATGCAAGCCACACTCAGGCGCGTTGAGAAGGTCTCATAAATATCGTATATCTGACCCAAGATATTTAACTTGTCTAAAATCCCCATTTACCAAATGTAGTCCATAGACCGTTTCGCGTGCATCTCACAAGGACAGACTTCAAGCACTCTTTTGGCTGGAGCTTACCCGGAGTAGCCGTCCTGATATGAAATACGTCACCGGATTTACGAATTAGAGCGCTAAGCCTTTGCCTGATCAGCTACGGCCTGGGCCTTCTTTCTTGCCACCTCGGGATCTCCGAGGTAGTAATGGGTCATTGGCTTGAGGTTGTCGCCCAACTCATAGACCAGGGGGATACCTGTTGGAATGTTGAGGCCTGGGATATCTTCATCTGAGACGTTATCCAGATACTTGACCAGTGCCCGTAAGCTGTTGCCGTGGGCTGCAATAAGCACCCGCTTGCCTGCTGTTATGGTAGGTGCTATTGTCTCATGCCAGTAAGGTAGAAAACGCTCTACAGTATCCTTCAAGCACTCGGCCAGGGGAAGCTGCGTCTCATCCAGTTCTTTATAGCTGGGATCATGTCCTGGGAATCGATCGTCTTCTTTTGTAAGGGGCGGCGGTTGAACTGCATAGCTTCGACGCCAGATATGGACCTGTTCGGCACCGTATTTCTGGACCGTTTCTGATTTGTTCAACCCCTGGAGGGCACCGTAATGTCGTTCGTTGAGTCGCCAGCTTCGATAGACAGGTATCCACATAAGGTCCAATTCATCAAGCACAATCCACAGCGTCCTTATGGCACGCTTCAATACTGAGGTATAGGCGACGTCAAAGGTATACCCCTGTTCTTTGAGCAGTCTTGCAGCCGATCGAGCTTCTTGCACTCCTGTATCGGACAGATCAACGTCAATCCATCCGGTAAACCGGTTTTCCTTGTTCCATGTGCTTTCTCCGTGCCGTAATAAGACTACCTTGTGCATTTGACCTTCCTTTCGTGTAAGCCTGACCTGGTACTTCGGCCTAGTCGAGAGCATCGGATCACCTGTATGCCCGCTTTTTCAAGAGGCTCAATTGATACGAATTGCGAATAACACGGATTCAAGAGAATTTCAATATTATTTGTTTTGACAGGTGGTTAGTCATTCTGGTATATTCTATTTTATCTCATAATCCACACGGAACAGGATCTGGCACAAAGGCGGAATGACCGATGCGAGTGGGTACCGGATATGATATCCACAGGTTAATTCAAGGACGCAAACTGGTCCTCGGCGGCGTAGTCATACCATTTGAAAAGGGGCTTCTTGGCCATTCTGATGCAGATGTGGTCCTTCATGCCTTGTGCGATGCTTTGCTGGGCGCTGCTGGTTTAGGAGATATTGGACAGCATTTTCCGGATACTGAACCCCGCTTCAAAGGTATTTCGAGCATGGAACTCCTTGCTCGCACGTTTCAACTGGTTCGTGATAAAGGCTTTTCTGTCAATAACGTGGATACAACCATACTCGCCGAAGCCCCCAAGCTGGACCCACATCGTTCGGCCATGCAAGCCAATATGGCCAGCGTGCTGGAAGTGAGCCCTGCGGACGTCAACATCAAAGCAACAACAATGGAGGGACTCGGGACCATCGGAAAAGGGGAGGCCATTGCCGCTATGTGTGTGGTCACACTTCAGGAGAAGTATTAAGTTTGTTGGGTTTGTTGAGTTCATTGAGTTTCTTAGGTTCATAGGTTTTTGACACGACAAACACAACAAACACAACAAACACAACAAACCGTGTTCGCCATGCTGAAAATCTACAACACATTGAACAAGAGAAAGGAGGCCTTCGAGCCAATAAAACCGGGTAAGGTCGGGATCTACGTGTGTGGGCCTACGGTCTATGATGCCTCCCACATTGGCCATGCCCGCTCTGTGGTGGTCTTTGATGTGATTGTTCGCTATCTCAGGGCGATCGGCTATGAGGTCACCTATGTTCGCAACTTTACTGATGTGGATGACAAGATTATCAACCGGGCAGGGAAACTGGGGATTTCTACACGGGAGCTTTCAGAAAGGTATATAAAGGAATTCTATGAGGACATGGACGCCCTGAAGGTGGGACGGGCGACTATAGAGCCCAGGGCCACAGACCACATTGACGAGATCATCGGAGTGGTCGAGCGCCTGATTTCGCTTGGTCATGCCTATGAAGCCGGAGGCGATGTGTTTTACGCTGTAGAGACCTTCAAGGATTACGGTAAGCTCTCTGGCCGAAGGCTCGAGGAGATGCAGGCAGGAGCTCGCGTAGAGGTGGATGAAAGGAAGCGCAATCCATTTGATTTTGTCCTGTGGAAGGGGGCAAAGCCGGGTGAGCCTATGTGGGATAGCCGCTGGGGGAAAGGTCGGCCTGGCTGGCACATTGAGTGCTCGGCCATGAGCACACATTTTCTGGGGAATCATTTTGATATCCACGGGGGCGGCAAGGATCTGATCTTCCCACACCACGAAAACGAGATCGCTCAATCTGAAGGGGCTTTTGGCGAGCAATTCGTGAATGTTTGGATACACAACGGGTTTGTTAGAATCAATCAGGAAAAGATGTCTAAGTCTCTCGGGAATTTCCTGATGATCAAGGACATCCTGAAAGAATACCACCCCGAGGCACTCCGCCTCTTCCTGCTGTCCAATCACTACCGTAGCCCCGTCGATTTCACAGATAAGGCGATGGTCGAGGCCGAAGCCGGCCTTGAAAAAATCTATGCATTCTTGCACAGGATCGATGGATACCTCGGGCGCTGTGAACCTGGCGATGAAAAGCAAAAGCCGGGGACGCTTTGGACAAGCTTTTGTCAGGCCATGGACGATGATTTCAACACGGCCCGAGGCATCGGGATTGTGTTTGAGACGGTTCGGCAACTGAATCGGTTAATGGACGATATTGGTGGAAAGCCAGGCCAACATGATCAGGCCGGGCTTGAATCGACACGCGCTGATTTAGTGCGCATAGGCGGCGTGCTGGGTATCCTCACCGAGGCTCCATCTCAGTTCTTTGAACAAAGAAAGGCCGATGTCCTCCAGCGCAAAGGAATTGACATAGCCCTGGTAGAACGCCTTATTGCTGAGCGAACTCGAGCGCGGCACGAAAAAGACTGGGCCACTGCCGACCGGATCAGAGATGAGCTTTTTTCCATGGATATCTTAATTGAGGATCGAGCAGAAGGCACGACCTGGAAGGTTAAAAATCGCATCCAGTGTATTCCCTCAAATGATCGTACCCCGTAGCGTGCCTCCTCCCCGCCTGCCCATAAGCGCTAAGTTGTTTTGCCCAGGAGGGACTGAAAAAAATGAACATCGAACATCGAACGTCCAACATCGAACGTTGAATGGGAAAAGATGAAGAAACAGA
>DAOVOU010000269.1 GCA_030629475.1 Desulfobacterales bacterium
ATTCAAACGCGACTTCGCTAAAGGCCCAAATAATGCAATGGGGCGAACCCAGTAAGTTCAAGTAACTTCTCAATAAGTCGGGGCTTGCTTTGGGGAAAATCCCCCTCAATCCCCCCTGGCCCAGACCGGGTTTTTCTTTCCGAGGCATTGTCCAACTTCTGTCGCGCCAGGGCGGGCCTTTTTCAAAGGGGGAAGCTATAGGCAAGCCCAGCCTTATTGAGAAGTTACGATAATTTTACCAAATTAAATAAATAACACACCATACAAGAGTTTTCAAGGGCATTCGCAATGCTATTCAAACTTATGATTGACGGTAAAATCAATTTTTTGTATATGTCTGTTTATAAAATCGCTTCGCGATCTTATATCAAGTTGCGCATTAAACTATCAATTTTCAGAAATCTAAAATCCAAAATACTATACTGAGGTGTCCCCTTGAGTGCATTCTATATATTCGTCATTCGGGCCATCCTGGGAGGCTTTTTTGCCGTCCTCTTGACGAGATTTTTTTATCCCAAGGCCACCATGCTTGGCACCGCAGGGTTTGCCATCGGCCTGGTTGGCCTGGCCTACATCACGGAACGCTTTCGCAAGCGAAGAAAGGGGCCGTAAGGAAGGGCTGATCGTTGAAACAGATTATTCTGGGCACTGCAGGGCACATCGACCATGGCAAGACCAGCCTGATCAAGGCCTTGACCGGCATAGACACCGACCGCCTGAAGGAGGAAAAGCTCCGGGGGATTACCATAGAGTTGGGCTTTGCCTGGCTTGACCTTCCCGGAGGCCAGCGCGTGGGCATTGTGGACGTGCCGGGCCACGAAAAATTCGTTAAGAACATGGTATCAGGCGCTTCCGGGATCGACCTTGTGGCCTTGATTATTGCGGCTGACGAGGGGGTGATGCCTCAGACAAAGGAACACCTTGATATATGCAACCTCTTAGACATCAAGCACGGTCTTGTGGTCCTGACCAAGATTGACACGGTGGACGAAGAATGGCTGGAGATGGTTACGGATGATGTTCAAGGATTTCTCAAGGGAACTTTCTTGGAAGGCGCCCCTGTCATCCCGGTTTCTTCCTTGACCGGTCAGGGGCTCCCCGAATTTCTTAATGCCCTGGAAACTTTGTGCAAAGCGGTTCCCGAGCGCACCTCAGGGGGCTTGTTCCGCCTGCCCGTGGACCGTGTTTTTACTATGAAGGGCTTTGGCACTGTTGTGACCGGGAGCCTGGTCTCAGGGAAGGTCCTGGTAGGCGAAACTATTATGATTTATCCCTCAGGTATCCAGTCAAAGGTTCGCGGAATCCAGGTCCATGGTCAGACAGTGGACCAGGCTATAGCCAGCATGAGGACAGCTATCAACTTCCAGGGAGTTGACAGGAATGCTATAGCCAGAGGGGATGTAGTGGGAGGCGTGAACACCTTGAAACCAAGCTATATGGTAGATGCTCTCCTGGGGTACCTTCCCTCCAATGAAAAGCCACTCAAGAACCGCACCAAGGTTCGATTCCATACAGGTACAAGCGAGATCCTGGGTCGCGCTATCCTCTTGGACCGCGAGGAACTATCCCCAGGTGAGACGGCTGTTGCCCAGTTCCGGCTCGACGCCCCTGTGGCCGTCGTCAAGGATGATCGGTTTGTGATCAGAAGTTATTCGCCCGTCAGGACCACAGGGGGTGGCCAGATCCTGAATCCGATCCCCAGAAAACACAAACGATTCAAAAAACCGCTCGTGACCAAGCTTAAAGGTCTGGCTGAAAGTGCCGCCAGGGAGATCATTACTTACCATTTAAGAGAGTCCGGCATTCTGGGCGTTCGTTTTTCTGAGTTTAGGCTTATGACAAACCTTTCCGAAAAGGACCTCCAAGAACACCTTCAACACCTCCTTTCCCAAAGGACGATCATCCGGGTAGACCGGGAAAACCGTACATTCATCCACGGGTCTATTTTTGATGGGCTTTGCCAGAAGGCCATAAAGCTCCTGGAAAGCTATCACAAAAACCACCCGCTGAAAGCAGGAATGTCGAGGCAGGGGTTAAAGTCCAAGCTTGCCCCTTCATTAAGCAGCAAGCTCTTTGGCCTCTTGATTCAGGATCTGACCAAAAGCAACACTGTGATACAGGAAAAAGAGGCTATACACCTTTCCGGGCACAGAGTGGCTTTGGAGGCCGATCAGAAGGATGTCAGACACAGGATTGAACAGACTTACCTTCAGAGTGGGCTTCAACCGCCATATTTCAGAGACCTGGTGGCATCTCTGGGGCAGAATTCGGCCCATGTTAAGGAGATCTTGATGCACATGCTGGAAGAGGGGACCCTTGTCAAGGTCAAGGAAGACCTCTATTTTCACAGACACGTCATAGACAATCTGAAAAACAGGCTGGTATCCTATTTGAAGGCCAATAGCGAAATTACCACACCGCAGTTTAAGGAGATGACAGGGGTATCCCGCAAGTATACTATTCCACTCATCGAGTATTTTGATTCCACAAAGGCCACCATTCGGGTCGGGGATATCCGAAGGCTCCGAGAGGGATGACCGGCAACACCTCCAATGCTGTAACATAACGCCTCAGAGATTCTACAACTTGTTAACATTATAGCATTTTATTAGCTTGGCTGCAATCCCAAGATAGGAATGATGGAATATTGGAATAATGGAATAATGTAGAAGATAAAAAAACCAACCTGCCCGCCATTGCCATGTGTGCTAGCATTGCAGCTTCCCGGCGAGCATGGCGCTGGCAGGCGGGAATTCTCTTAAATCCAATATTCCATCATTCCAGTATTCCAATTGCGGAGCGAAGCGGAGCTAAGTTCCCTCATAGTGTACTGGCGGCAGAGTGCCTAATGCACAATCGTGGCCAGAACTGCAATTCCCAGGACCATCAATACAGCACCCCAGCCCTTGTGGGTTTTATCTGTGGCGTTGAACCACCAGTCGGTCACCTTCTTAACCTTCTGCCGCGGCCCGAATAGAAGTAGCAGGCCTTTTAACAAACACAGGAGCCCAAGAATTACAATGAATGTCACCTGGGAGCTTGAAGAGGCCGAGAGCAACAGAAGCACACCTACAACGATTACCGCAGGGCTCAACATCCTTGGGTCCTTTGTCTTCAGTCTGTTGCAATAGTTTTCTCTTGTAACCTTAGTTGCAAAGACCATTAAAGTACCAAACATAACCCAAAAGACAGCCGTCGCAAATAGAAACCATATCATCGAAAGCCTCCTCCTTTATTCCTTATAACCTAGGTTGAACGGTTCAACGTTCACGGTTCCAGGTTGAAAAGCCCCTGGCCCAGACCGGGACTACATGGGCACCAAAATCATCTTGGGATGTCGCGCCAGGGCAGGCCTAACTGGCTCATATCAAAAGGATAATGCCTCAATAGGGGCGACACGTATGTTTCACCCAATAGGTGAAAGAGGCTAAACGGGTCATTTCCTTGTTTGCCTCACGCCGTGAAGCCATCTGAAAGACGAACATCAGATGGCTTCACGGGTCGGCCTGCGGCCTCCGCCCCGGAGGGCCTACGCCCCGGAGGGCTAGGTTTGCTCATTGTTCCGCCCTCCCCTTAAGTTGCTCTGAACACAGGAAAGCACGGAAATCCTTTACCAGGGGCTTGACAAAAATCTTCTTTGGAGTCGTAGTGTAGGTCTTCCCTTTACGCACAAGACCCTCACCCGTAGTCATCCCCAGGTATTGCCAGTTGGCCGCCTTGTAACAGGTACCCTCGTAATGTTGAGGATCAACAAATGTCTCCACCAAAACAGGACTATAACCCCAGTGTTCCTGCCAGTCCTCTTTCACACGCCGGTTAACCTGCCCTAAAATGTGGCTCCCAAGATTTTTAACCTGCACCCACGGAAAAATCAAAAAACGGCTGTTATTGATAACCCAAGCGAGGTTCCTCAAACGCTGCCTCTCCGTCCAGCCTATCCACTGGTCTCGAGTCCTCAGGGCCCTGGCCGCTCCTGCAAACATCAGGCATCCCAACAAACCTCGTGCAGATTCAATAAAATATCTCAGAGAATAACCGAACGGCTTCTTGTATCCTAAGTAGTGGTAACGACATGCATACTCATTCCACAATCCTGTCAAT
>DAOVOU010000094.1 GCA_030629475.1 Desulfobacterales bacterium
CTAAGGGCTGCTATCCTCTCCTCTATGGGGGCCCAGCTAATTCCCACTGTTAAAACCCCCAATATTTCTTCTTCAGATCCATGGCACTTATAACAGGTTTTCTCATTGGGGATAGGCATGGCATGCTGAAGTATCTTTTTTCCTCCCAATATCTCCAGGCCCTTCACCAAGGCACTGGTGCGTAATGCCTTTTTGGTGGCCTCTGAACCGTCAACCCTCCCTATGACCGCTGGTGATCCACTATATTTGATGGTGCCTGTAAGATCGCAAAGATTTACGACTGTCACATCCTTCAATGTGTACAAGTTTTCCAAAATGACCTGCACGTCCTCCATCTCTCCATCGAGCATAGGGTACTCAATACTTCTCATTACCGTATCACTAATCTCATATGCCCGCTCCTCCTGCTTTTCAAAGTGGAACTTTGTTCGCGTCACCATATCATAGTAAGTAAAGAGGCCCATTACTAAAGTTAAGATCAGGCTTACGCCCACTATTAGCTTGACCGTTAGGCCGGCTATACGTGCCTTGACTCGTAACCTGCCCAAAAATTGTATCATTCGACCCATTCTACTAATACCCCGGATGCTTGTGGCCGCTGTGACAGCCTGTACAGAGATTCTTAGGAACGGTCAATGTCTCTTGATGTTCCAGCTTGGTCGGAGCCTTGAGATGCAGGCTGGCCGGACCATGACAAGTTTCACATTGTTTATTGGCCATTCTTGGGGTTTCTTCCACACTACTAAATCCTCCCGGTTGCCCGTAGCCGGTAACATGGCAGGGGAGACAGTTTGGATCATGATCTTTTTTTCTCATCTGTATGATACGAAAATTTTTTGAATATTTCCAGGAGTAATAGCTCTCCACATGCTCCGGATGGCATTCTTTGCACTTTTCCATTCCCACATAGGTGGCCCCTTCTTTTTCAGCCCGCAGATACGCTGTTGACAAGACAAAGAGACAAAAAACAAGAAGCCCGGTAGTCATTGTAATAACAAATCTTTTCATTCTTACCTCCAGTCCCGGTTTGGCGGTTGGCCCGTTGCCGGTTGATCTCTTAAGGTCCGTTGGGAGTTATTCGCCTCTGGCGGACCTGCTGGTCGTTCAAATCCGCAACTCACAACCAATCTTTTACTACTGACTTCAACAAAAGATTGGATGCTAAGACCTTTCTGTGAAAAACCATGACCCGTCTTGCCACAAAGGATTCTATTTGTTCAACCATAAACCGGTAAACGGGCAAACCGGCAATTATCTACGATAACAAATCGCTTACCATCTTGAGCAAGGCGTCCGGGTTCATTGGCTTCTCAACATATCCATCAGGTGCTGGGATGTCTTGGTCTTGTCTCACCATGCGGTCGTCGAAATGTCCGCCTCTAGCAACTCCTGTGACAATGACAACGGGGATCTTCTTGGTCTCCTCGTCATGCTTAAGATTGTGATACATTCCAATCCCGCCCCGTTCGGGCATCAGTATGTCCAAGAGAATGAGGTCGGGCTTCTCGGCCTTGACCTTCTTCATTCCCTCCTTGCCATCCATAGCGCTGATGGCTGTGTAACCGCTCTCTTCCAATACGGTCGATGCAAAGTCTATTTGCTCAAGTTCGTCATCCACGATGAGGATTTTCTTTCCCATCACAGTTTTCTCCTTCCGATTTTGTTACATGTTTTCCGGATCCTCTGCACTACGCACCAGACGTCTCCCGTTGTCCCGCCGCGGCTATCACATTACTTGAACTTTCTTTCCCGCACGGAAAACGCATGGTAAAGGTCGTGCCTTTGCCAGGATTTGATTCAAACGAGATGGTGCCCCCGTGCTCATCAACGATCTTTCGGGTCACAAGCAACCCAAGGCCAGTACCTTTTGGGCCCTTGGTGGAAAAAAACCGTTCAAAGAGTTTCTCCTGGACTTCCTCGGTCATGCCCGAGCCATTATCCACAACATCGAATCTTATACTATCGTCTTCCTTTCTGGTTCTTATAATGATAGAAGAATCCTTGTCTTCATCGGACTCCAAGGTACAGGCATCAATGGCGTTGGTGACCAAATTAAGGAGACACCGGTGGATCCCCGTGGGATCAAGGTAACACTTATTGATAGACGGATCAAAATCCTTGAACACCTTGACCTTATATTGCTTTTCCATAAGGTCATATAATTTGGCAGCCTCGGCTTCAAGGGTCTCATGCATAAGATCGTAGACCTCTTGGGCGATATCATTGGGGGAACAGATCACGTAATCGGGCTCACGTTCTTTGGAATAAATGAGCATGTTCATCACCAGATCAGAAATTCTGCAAACGTTGTTTTCCACCATGGCCCAGCCTTTGGGCAAAAGATCCGGCTTGTTCTTCTTCAGGCTTGTATTAACGATGTAAACACCCCCCTGGAGTCCGTTCAAGATGTTCTTGGTGTAATGGGCCATGCCGGCAACCGCCTGCCCAATAGCGGACAACCTTTCGCTTTGTATCAATTCTCTCTGCAGGCGTTTGATTTCCCGCAAATCCTGAAAAAAGCACACAACGCCTGTAGCCTCACCGTCTTCAAAAAGGGCTGCTCCTGATATGCGCACAGGGATTTCTTCGCCACTGCTTGAGATGAGGACGCTCTCATAGTTGACAAGTCTGTTCTTGCCTCCATAGGCTTCGGCGCTAAGCGTTGCATTGATCGTTTCGCCAACGCCCGGAGGATATATGCCCGCCATAGGCATCTTGCCGATAACTTCATCTGCACTATAGCCTACTAAGTCTTCCATCCCTTGATTAAAAACGACAATGGTCCCGCTTTTTTCAGAAGCCATGATCCCGTCAATTGAATTCTGGATGAGGTTTGTTTGAAAGTCGTGGGCCTTCCTCAACTCCTCTGTAGCCTCCTTGACCATCACCTCGAGATTGTCCGTGTATTCCTTCAGCTTCCTCCTTATTTCCAGTCTTTCTTCGGCCCGTTTCAAGGCAACCGACAGGGCCCGATTGTCAACAGGCTTGGTGACAAAATCAGAGGCATCAAGCTGGAGGGCTTGGATGGCCAAGTCCATATCCCCGTGCCCGGTAATCACAATGACTTCGGTTTCAGCATTGATCTCTTTAACCCTTTTTAGTACCTCGATCCCGTCCATACCAGGCATCTTTATATCCGTTAGTACCATGGGGGGGCTTTCTTGCTGGCATGCCTCTATCCCCTCCTGGCCATCGGCTGCTGTGATGACCTCATAACCCTTGCTGCGCAAGTATAGCCCCAAAACCTTCCTTATGGGCTCCTCGTCATCGATAAGTAAGAGTTTGGACATATTCTTGATATCTCCGCGGTCTTTTTCTTAAGTTCCCTATCACGTTACCCAGTTCACTTGCTATTCTTATCATCAAAAACACGCAAGGATCAAGTCCAACCATAATCCCATTGCCATTACACACGCTATACCCGCACCTTGACCCTTCTCCCTAAAGTCCAATCGTTGCCGACACTTCCCCTCACTTACTGGGATCGGCCGGGGAAGGGGAGGAGGACATGTGGTAGGTATTAGCCTGAAGCCCCCGAACTGTTACCTCATATATCAGGGGAGGTGCGGAGCAGCTCATAACTTTGGCACAGCAAATGCGATGATGTTGGACAAAATCGTCTGATTGTACACACCGATCAGAATAATACCTATAGCTATGGCAATGGTTGGAATTAACATGCTCAGAGGGGCCTCGTCTATTGTCGCAACGTGGCCCGTACTGTGGGCGTGTCCTCCGTGAGAAGCCTCGAACACAAACCCGATTTCAATAACGCGAAAAAAAAGAACCACGCTAATGAGACTGGACAGAAGCAATGCCGCCAGAAATGCCCAGTGCTCGGCTATCACGGCCCCGTGGATAAGGTACCACTTACTAAAAAAACCGCAGGTGGGAGGGACCCCGATGATGGACAACGCGCCCACCACAAAAGCAGCCATGGTGAAGGGCATCTTTTTAAAGAGACCGTGAAAATCAGATATGTTATGACTTTTGTTCTTGTACACTATGATCCCAGCGACAGCAAAAAGCCCGATGGTCATAACCGCGTCGTTAAGGATATGCAAAATGGCTCCCTGCATGGCTATCGTGTTGGCCAATCCTACACCGCCAACAATGTAGCCGACTTCTGCCACAACAACATAACAGAGCATCCTTTTGAAATCAGTCTGGGCAAGGGCCATTATGCCGCCCCCTAAAATGGCTACGAAGCCTGCCCAGACCATGATGTCCGTAATCGGTAGCAGCTCTATGGACAAGTAGGGCTTAAACACCGTAAAAAGGACCCTGATCATTACATAGAGCGATATCTTGGTCATCAAAGGGGCAATCAGGGCGCTGGCTGCCGAGGGGGCCTTGGTATAGGCATCTGGCAGCCACACGTGGACAGGAAAGAGGGCCATCTTGACTGCCAACCCTGCAAGGAGGAATGCAACGGCCGTCAGAACAACCTTTGAATGGTACAGTTGCGGCAGTATTTGCTGAACATCCGCCATATTAAGAGAACCGGTTGATATATAGATATAGCCGACCCCTAATAGATAAAAACAGGCGCCGATCGTTCCCATAACGATATATCTAAAAGTGGCCAAAGGAGCCCCATCCTCTCCGATGGCGATCAGGGCGTAGCCGGCCAAGGAGGAGATCTCCAAAAATACATAAAGGTTAAACAGATCGCCGGTTATAACAATCCCCAAAAAACCTGTGACCTGAAGCAAGAACACGGTGTAAAAGTAAACGAATCTTCTGGGCAATTCCTGTTCAACACTTCGCTTCGAATAGATAGCCACAATCAGGCTGATCACAGACACGATCACCAACATCATGGCATTCAAATGATCAACAACATATTCGATCCCGAAGGGAGGAGTCCAGCCCCCCAGACGATAGTGGATGGTGCCGCTCTCCATGACGGTAAGCAGGGTATCAATCGATGCGAGGGCACATAATGAAAGGGAAAAAACTGTCCAAAAATAGCATAGGCCCTTCCTCCACAGTCCGATAAGGGGACAGAACAAGGAAGATATCAAAGGAATGACGACGATGAGGATCGGGATCTGCGCTACCATCTTCTCAACCTCTCCTTATGCTCATAATGATTTCATCTTCCTCTAATGTTTGATATCTCCTGTAAATCATGATGGTAACCGCCACGGCCACGCCCAGGGTAGCCACCATGACCACAATGGCTGTGAGCATGAGCACATGGGGCAACGGGTTGGCGTAGTGCATGATATCAACGGCATGCGCACCGTGGCCGTCGTGGGCATGCTCCAGAATGGGGACCGTGACGTCCCCTTTCTTGACAGACGTTGAGATATAGAACAATATGATGGCAGACTGAAATATGTTCATGCCGATGATCTTCTTGATCAAATTCCTCTTTGCCATCATGGCATAGAAGCCTATCATCATCAGACCTACGTACATCCAATAGTTGTAATGGCCAACGATGAATTCAAACATCACCCTTCCCCCGTCTTTTCCGTCCTGCTCTCAATAATAGTATGCATGCCATACCGGCTGTAAAGATGACGGTAGTCTCCCCCAGAGTGTCATAACCCCTGTAGTCAGCCAGGACCGAGGTCACCACGTTTGGAGTTGCCGTGTGTTCCAGGCTGTGGTGAAGGTAATAGGGCGACACATGCGTATTGGCAGGGGAATGGGGATCACCCCACTTGGGCATGTCGAGCGTCCCATAGATAAGTACAGCTCCTACAAGCACCGCCGTCATAAGGCTTAAGATTTTCAATCTTTTGACCTCCTTTTCGTCTTAGCCACACACCCAATCATGAGCACTGTCCCGATACTTGCACTCACAGAGGCCTCTGTAAAAGCCACATCAATGGCAGCCATTTCGGTCCAGAGGAGGCACATCAGGAAGCTATAGGCACCGAGAATGACGACTGCACTCAAAAGATCTTTTATGGTAATGGCTGCCACGGCGCATATGAATACAAAGAGAATTAAGATGAAATCCAAGGGTAGAATCATTTTTCGCCTCCTTTTGCCAGGGTCCACGGCTGGACCTTGCACCTGAATGCCGCCCTTGAAATAGCGTGGGTCGCCGTAGGTTGTGCCAGAAACAAAAACACCGCAATAAAGAGGATCTTTGCGCTGGTGAGTGTAAATCCGTGGTATACGGCAAGCCCCGCAAGCGACCAAAGGGCCGCCAGGGTATCTCCCTTGCCGGTAGCATGGAGCCTTGTAAAGAAATCAGGCAAACGGAGCAGGCCCAAGGTGGCTGTAGTGAATAAGAAGAAACTACCCAACATAAATAATATGCATATAACGTCTTTGACTATCATCACGCCTCTCCTGTCGTCTCAATATATTTTGCCAGAACCACGGTCCCTATAAAATTTAACAGGGCGTACGCCATACTGATGTCGATAAACATGTCTATCCTGTCATAGATAACGCCCATGAGGAGTAAGATAATCAAGGTCTTGGTGCCGATGGCAGAGATACCGGCGGCCCTGTTCAGAACTCCCGGACCGAAGGTTCCTCGATACAGACAAAATAACACCAGGACGCACATCCCCACACTCAAAATCAAGAAAAAATCGATCATTTCTCGCTCCTATCATCTTCCGGGAATTCCCCCACGGTGAATATAACAAGAAAAATGGTGAACATGACTGCCATGACCGCCAGGGCCACGCCAATCTCAACACCTAAGATTCCCAGTGACCTTGCCTCGGCCGGGACAACCGGAAGAAGCTTGCTCAGTTTGCCATAATCGAGATAATTTCCACCCAGGATCAGGCAAAGGGCCCCAATACCAGCATAGATAAAGACCCCGATGCTACTGAGGACTCCTGCGGCCTTTTCCGACAAGCGCTTCCTGGTTTGCTCCAGGCCGTGGCTGACAACCAGCAAAACAAAACCGGCCGCCAAAATCACACCACCCTGAAAACCGCCCCCCGGGCTGTGATGTCCATGCATAATCACATACAGGGCATAAATCACCATAAAGGGCACCAGTAACCTGGAGAGTGTCTTCACAATAACATCTTGGCTATCGCGTATCATGCCATCTCCCCCTGTTGATAACGACTTACGCGACGTGTGGATACTCATACACGTAGTGCGTCATATATACGGGCTGCATCCAGGACGTCCTCAACGTACAAATGATCCGCCTCCATAAATATATGGGCGACCCTGTCCTCCATCTCCCCGGCGTTCAGATCATCGGCAACTTTTTGGTCCAGAGCGTGTACATAATACACTCCGTCCCTGATATCCATGGTGATGGTCCCTGGCGTAAGGGTAATGGAATTTGCCAGGGTGATGCTGGAGATATCCGTCTCAAGTTTCGTCTTGAAGGTTATGATCTGAGGATTTATCGGCATCTTGCGGCGCAAGACCACAGAAGCCACGTGAAGATTGGACAACACAATTTGTTGAATGAGCCACGGAATGTAGCAGAGAAACCTTAATGCAACCACGCGCATATCTCCGACCCTCACGTTGGCGAACAACAGATCATGGAACAAGTAGGCTGTTATGATACAACAAATAGCCCCAAGGGTGAGGTGGAAGGGATCAAAATGTCCTGAGAGCAACATCCAGAAGGCAAA
>DAOVOU010000225.1 GCA_030629475.1 Desulfobacterales bacterium
ATTAACATTATCATTGAGGTGAAAGCCATGACTAACGAAAAGTACATTACTATCCCTGAACTGGCCAACCTTCTCGGGGTCAGCCGCATCGCTATTTACAATCGGGTGAAGAAAGGACAAATCCCTGCCACAAAGATAGGCCGGACATACGTTATTACCGACAAGACTATCGCAAACATCCTTGGGAAGGAAGTGACAGGAAGAGGAAAGAAACGGATAGATGCCGCTGTTCACAAAACAGTCCGGGAATACGGCGAAGTCCTAAAGCAATTGGGCAAGGAATGATGAGAATCATCACTGTAGCCGACGTAGAATACCTTGCCTTCCGACTCGCGAAGGAACATCTCTCTTTAAACGAGCCAATACCTGATTTTTCTACCCGGTTTCCAAATGTGCTTGAAAGCTGTGTGGTGACGCCGTTTCAGAAGTTCTCGGGCAAGGCCTTGTACCCCTCGCTTGTCGCCAAGGCCGGCATTCTCTTTTACCTTATGATCAAGAACCATCCCTTTCAGAATGGTAACAAGAGAATTGCTATAACCACCTTGCTCGTTTTCTTGCTTGGTAACGGAAAATGGATCAAGGCTGACACCCAAGAATTGTACAATTTCACAGTGTGGGTAGCACAGAGTCCAGCCGAGCTCAATGAAGAGGTCGTTGCGGCTATCCAGAAATTCATTCGAAATCACCTAACAGATGCAGACTAGCCTGCCCAACCAAGCCAAAGAAAAAGCAAGTATGATGCGGCTTATATCACAAGATGGCTTCAGGAATTTGACCAGGCGTTGAATGAGAATTTCTCAGAGGCATTCCGGGGAATCGCGGCAGAGGCTCTATGAAAAAGAAAGCGATACTGAAGGACTATTTTAAAGCCCTCACCAATGTCGCCAGTCAGGGGGATGCGCGGGAAGAGAGCTTTTACTCGTGCCTGGAGGCACTCTTTCAGCAGTTTGCCATGTCCACCGGCAGAAGCGAAGTTCATGTAACGACTCTGCCCAAGAAGACCGAGGCCGGCAATCCGGATTTCCGGGTCTGGGATGGCCAAGAGCATATCATCGGCTACATCGAGGCAAAGAAACCGACCGAAGAAAACCTTGACTACATTGCATCGACCGAGCAACTCGAACGGTATCGCGAAACGTTCCCCAACCTGATACTGACCAATTTCTTCGAGTTTCTCCTTTTTCGGGACGGGCAATTGGTGGATCGCGTTCTGGCGGCCAGGCCATTTGCCATGCACAAATTAGGCGCTGTACCGCCCGTTGAAAAAGTTAAGGAAGTGTTCAACTTACTGGAAAAGTTTTTTTCCTTCTCTCTGCCAAAATCCTACACGGCAGAATCGCTGGCGGTCGAGCTGGCCAAACGAACCCGCTTTCTCCGGGACGTGGTGGCCGAAGAGCTGTGGGAAGAAAAGGCGAGAAAGCAGGGTGTCCTGCTGGGATTCTACGAGGCGTTCCAGAAGTACCTGATTGCCAACCTCACCCTGGAAGACTTTGCCGACCTCTACGCGCAAACGATAACCTACGGCCTCTTTGCGGCCCGCACGCGGGCCGGAGACGGGTTCAACCGCCGTATGGCCTTTGACAACATCCCACGAACCATCGGCATCCTGCGGGATGTGTTCCAATTCATCTCACTGGGTGATCTACCCAAACAGCTCGAATGGATCGTGGACGATATCTCCGAAGTGCTGGCCGTGACCGATGCCAGCGGCATCCTGGAGCGCTACTACCGGGACGGAAAGGGCAGTGATCCCATTGTCCACTTCTACGAAACCTTTCTGGCCGAGTATGATCCCGAAGAGCGGCAACGGCGCGGAGTTTACTATACACCTGAGCCGGTGGTCTCCTACATTGTCCGTTCCCTCCACCAGTTGTTAAAGACGAAGTTTGGCCGAACCGAGGGGCTGGCCTCAGAGGGAGTTACCTTGCTCGATCCTGGTGCGGGCACTATGACGTTCGTTGCCCGTGCCGCACAGGAGGCGGTACGGGAGTTTGAGGAAAAATACGGCACAGGAGGCCGGGAGGGCTTCATCCGCGAACATATACTGAAGAACTACTATGCCTTCGAACTGATGATGGCTCCTTATGCTGTAGGGCATCTCAAGATGTCCTTCTTTCTGGAGGAGCTAGGGCATCGTCTGGGCGATGACGAGCGCTTTCAGTTCTACCTGACCAACACTCTTGAGATGGAAGAACTGGAACAAACATACCTGCCTGGCATGGCTTCGCTGGCACAAGAATCACATTTAGCAGGCAAAGTTAAAAAGGAACGGCCTATTTTGGTGATACTAGGAAATCCACCATATTCTGGAATATCAGCCAATCCGAGCGAAAAATACATCACAACAACGACAAAGAAGGGGAAAGAAAGAAGAAAGAAGATAAAAACGTGGATAGGTGATTTGATTGAAGATTACAAGTATGTGGATGGCAAGCACTTCGGTGAAAGAAAGCACTGGCTTCAGGATGATTATGTAAAATTCATCCGTTTTGCTCAGTGGAAGATTGATCGGGCAGGAGAAGGTGTTTTTGGATTTATCACGAATCACAGCTATCTTGATAATCCGACTTTCAGAGGCATGCGGCAGTCTCTGATGAACAGTTTCAACGAAATCTATGTTCTTGACCTACATGGTAGCAGCCTGAAAAAAGAGAAATGCCCTAACGGCTCAAAAGATGAAAATGTCTTTGATATCCAGCAGGGAGTAGCAATTAGTCTTTTCATAAAAAAACAAGGAAAAAAGAAAAAATGCGAGGTTTACCATTCACAGATATGGGGATTATGGAGGTATAAATATGATCGGCTTTTGGACGATGATATAAAAACAACTAACTGGGAGAAGCTAAGTCCAACAAGCCCTTATTATTTCTTTGTCCCACGAGAAGAAAAGGGGAGAGAAGTTTATCATGAATATTGGAAAGTCACTGATATTTTCCCTATGAACGTGACAGGAATTGTTACGGCAAGAGATAAATTTGTGATAGATCATAACAGACAATCTCTAGAAGTAAAAATAAGAACGTTCATTGATGAAAAAAATACAGATGATTACATAAAGGAATATTTGAGAAGTATTTTGGGGAGAAAAAAGGTTGAGGATGTAGAAAATTATGCTTGGCGTGTTTCTAAAGCTCGCCAGGAACTACGCAAAGCCGAAAACTTGAAAGATTATTTTACAAAAGTTTTGTACCGCCCCTTTGATGTTCGTAAGATATTCTTCCATGATTCGCTGGTTTGGCGTGCTAGAAAGGAAGTCATGCGCCACATGATGCAAGAGAATGTGGGCTTGATTACATCGAGACAGGTACTACGAGAGTTTCGTCATGTGTTTGTAGCTAATAGAATAACCAACTTTAACAGTCTTGACACTGCTGGAAGATTCGGAAGCGGTTATCTTTTCCCTCTCTACCTCTATCCTGATACCTCTAAGATGGATCTTTTCACCTTGCTTGAGGCACACGCAGAAAGGAAGCCGAACCTAAACCCTAAGGTCTCGGAAGCCCTGAAGGCTGCTTACGGGAAGGAGCCTTCACCGGAGGACATCTTTCATTACATTTACTCCGTCCTTTATGCAGAAACTTATCGCGAGAAGTACGCACAATTTCTCAAGATCGATTTCCCTCGAATCCCTTTCACCACAGACTTTGCACTCTTCAAAACCCTGGCTAAGCTGGGAAGGCGTCTGGTGGACTTGCATCTCCTGAGGTCAAAAGAGCTCGACCCGCCAGTGGCCCGCTTTCAGGGCAAAGGAGACAATCGCGTCGCTCGAACCAAAAGCAAGGGGTTTCTCTATGAACCCAAAGAAGAGCGCGTCTACATCAACAAAACCCAGTACTTTGAGCCAGTTCCCTTGAAGCTGTGGGAGTACCAGATCGGCGGTTACCAGGTGCTGGCGAAGTGGCTCAAGGACCGTCGGGACCGGGTGCTCAGCCTGGAAGAGATCAAAACCTATTGCTGTGTAGTAACAGCCATTCAGCGAACCATCGCCTTGCAGGAAGAGATCGATGCCCTGTATCCAAAAGCCGAGGCCCAGATCGTCAAAATAGGGGGAGGCAGGTAGGTTGGGTTGAAGGAAAAAGGCGTTGAGGCTTCGATATGCTTTTGATATCGTGACATCTCCAAGCGTTATGGATATGGCAAGAATGCGTGAGCTCAACAAGTTCGATCATGGCGGCAGTTTTGTCCCTTTATTGGTTAGTCCAAACGGGAGGGAAGCGCCACTTGCAGTATAACACCCACAAGTGCGAAATACGTATTTGCAGTATAATACCCTCATATTGGGGTATTATATGGCAAAAGTGATGCATAACTACGCGGCGTTATCCTGCAATAATGCAGTAAAATAAATACTGCTTTTCGGCAGTCGATTTCAAAGTTCGGCCCACAGGTGAAACGAGGACCCAATTGGCAAGCATACTCAAAGTCGACCCAGATTTCACTCCATGCCCTGTCACTGCCGGGGATGAGCTGTTTCCAAATGGCATCTTCGTATTTAATATCACGAAACTGACCGAGTATATTCAACGTAATCCTAATAGCATCACGCCTGAGGAAGTAGCGGTAGGCGATTTCTTCGAAGGTTTTTCATCTATCAACGAG